>SHUD01000001.1 GCA_009697505.1 Bryobacterales bacterium | reverse complement strand
CAGATGGTGTGGGCGCTGGGGCTCGCCGCCGTGCAACCCGTGGGCTTGCGCGAGATGTTCGGCAGCATGACCAAGAGTTTTCACCCCGGGCGTGCGGCGCAGAACGGGCTCACGGCGGCGCTGCTGGCTTCCAAGAATTACACCAGTTCGGATCAGGGGATCGAAGCCAAGTCCGGCTGGGCCAACGTCGTGAGCACGCAACACGATTACTCGAACATCCAAAACCAGCTCGGCAAGACCTACTTGCTGAGCGAAAACAGCTACAAGCCGTTCGCCAGCGGCCTGGTAGTCCATCCCATCATCGATGGCTGTATTCAATTGCGTAACGAACACAAATTGAAAGGGGATCAGATCGACAGGATCGAACTGCGCGTCCACCGCCTGGTGCTGGAGCTGACAGACGAGAAGTCCCCGCAGACGGGCCTGGAAAGCAAGTTCAGCGTGTATCATGCCGCCGCCGTGGCGATCGCGGAAGGCGCCGGGGGCGAGGCTCAGTTTAGCGACCGGGCCGTGCGCGTACCGGAAACCGTGGCCCTGCGTGGCAGAGTAGCGGCTACCGTCGATGCATCGCTCCAGGGGGACCAGGCTCGTGTGGTCATCGTGCTCAAGGATGGCCGCAAGCTGGAGAAATTCATCGAACACGCGTTGGGGAGCGTGCGGAATCCCATGAGCGATCGCGATTTAGAGGCGAAATTTCTAAGCCTTGCCGACGGTGTCTTGCCGGTGGCACGGGCCAAACAGGTCATGGAACACTGCTGGCAAGCCGCCGGCCTGAAGGAGGCCCGCGCGATCGCAAAAACGGGAGCGGGATAGGCTCTCTGGTATATTTGCCCCGCTAGACGAATGCTGCGAGACAAGACCATCATCATCACCGGAGCCAAGGGCGGCCTGGGAACCTATGTGACGAATTCGTTCCTGGAGGCAGGCGCCCGCGTGATCGGAGTGTCGCGATCCATCGAGGCCGCGGATTTTCCTCAGCAGCGGTTTTCGGCAATAGCGGCCGGAGTTTCCAGCGGCGAAGATGCCCGTTCAGTCATCGCAGGCGCGCTCGCGCTGAGCAGCCGGATTGACGGCCTGGTGCACTTGATCGGCGGGTTCGCCGGAGGGAGCACAGTCGCCGACACCGACGATGCCACGTTCGAGCGAATGATGGATCTGAATTTTCGCTCGGCGTTCCTGATGATTCGCGCGGCGCTTCCACGGATGCGCGCGCAGGGCAGCGGCCGGATTCTCGCTATCGGCAGCAAGTCGGCGGCGGAGCCTTCGCCGAAAGCGGCTGTATACGCGGCGTCGAAAGCGGCGCTCGTGTCGCTGATCCGGTCCGTTGCGCGGGAAACCCGCGGCCAGGGGATCACGGCCAACATCGTGCTTCCTGCAACCATGGACACGCCGGCGAACCGGGTCGCCGATCCGCAGGCGGACTTCTCGAAGTGGGTAGATCCGCAGCAGGTGGCGGACCTGTTAATTCATCTGGCGTCGGACCGCGGATCTCAAATCAATGGCGCCGTAATCCCCATATACGGTGCCAGCGCGTAACCCTTTGGATTGTGGAAGCCTGGAGAGGGTCGAAAATGGCGGGGACGACGGGGTTCGAACCCGCGACCTCCGACGTGACAGGCCGGCGTTCTAACCAACTGAACTACGTCCCCGCTATGCCCGATCGGCGATCTTCAGAATAACACACGCGGCGATCGTTCCGCACTATTTCCGCGCATTTCTGATATGCTGAGGCTAGATGTTGCTCCTGCCTCCGCGACCGCGGATGTCCGGCTCCCCGCAGTATTCCTTCCCTGCGTTCGAATGAAGTCCAGCGTAAAAATCAGCCGTGGTATCGAATCCCTGTTTGGGACGCGCGACGAAAATATCCGCCTGATCGAATCCGGGCTCAACGTCCGCACCCGTCTGCTCAACGATTCGCTGGAAATTGAAGGCGACGATCAGGCTGTGGAGCGCGCCTCCGGGATCCTCAACGATTACGTGGGCCTGGTAGGGGACGGCCACGTGTTCAATAACGGCGACCTCAACGGGCTATTGCGCGTGGTGACGGCCGACCCGGAAGCCAGCCTCCGGCGGCTGGTGGAAAGCGGCAAGCAGCGCAGCTTTGGCAAGAAAGTTATCAGCCTGAAGACCATCAATCAGCGCCGCTATGTGGACGCCATCGAGCACCACGATCTGGTTTTTGGCATCGGGCCGGCGGGAACCGGCAAGACCTATCTGGCCGTCGCGATGGCGGTGGCGGCACTGCTATCGAAGCGCGTCAGCCGTATCATTCTTACGCGCCCGGCGGTGGAAGCCGGCGAGCGGCTCGGGTTTCTGCCGGGAACGCTGCAGGAAAAGGTGGACCCGTACCTCCGTCCGCTCTATGACGCGCTCTACGAGATGCTCGAGGCGGAGAAGGTCGAGAAGCTTCTGGAGCGCAACACCATTGAGGTCGCTCCGCTGGCATTCATGCGAGGGCGCACGCTCAACGATGCGTTTATCATCATGGACGAGGCGCAGAACACCTCGCCCGAACAGATGAAAATGATCCTGACACGCCAGGGGTTCAACTCCAAAATGGTGGTTACGGGCGACATCACGCAGATCGACCTGCCTGGCGGGTTGCGCAGCGGCCTGGTGGAAGTCACGGAGGTCCTGCGTGGCGTCGAGGGCATCAGTTTCGTGCAATTCAGCGATACTGACGTGGTGCGCCACAATCTGGTGCAGAAGATCGTGCGCGCGTATGAGCGCTATAACGAAGTGACCGGCGCCAACCGGCAGATGTCGCTCAAACTCAATGAAGCCGGGCTGGCGGAGACCGCACGGGAGCCAGCGGTAAACCCGAAAACGGCCGCCTGAGCGGCCCACCCATGTCTCCCAGCGACATATCTCTGTTGTTTCGCACCGCGCGGAAGATCCGCAGAGGAGATCTGCGTCTGTTCCTGGAGGAGCTCTCGAAAAGGGTCATGCGGGGCAGAGCGTTATCCTGCCTGATCAGCGGCGACGCCGAGCTCCGCCGCCTCAACAAACAATTCCGGGGTAAGAATTCAACGACGGATGTCTTGTCGTTTCCCTCCCGCCCCAGTAACGGCTTCGCGGGAGATCTGGCGATTTCGGCCGATCGCGCCAAAGCACAAGCCGCCGAACACAGACATTCCATTGATGACGAGCTGCGGATCCTGATGCTGCATGGAGCGCTGCATCTGGCGGGCCTGGATCACGAGTCAGATTCCGGCGAGATGGCCCGCGCCGAGGCCCGCTGGCGGAAACGCCTGGGACTGCCCGGCGGCCTGATTGAGAGGGCCAGGTCATGACCCTGGCGCTGCTCATTGCCGATCTGCTGACCGCCGCGGTGGTCACGCTGGCGTCCATCATTCAGGTCTTGTATCTGGAATCGCTCCGCATCCGCGCGCGCGAGCTTCCGTCGCTTGAGTATTTCAAGGCCACGCTGGAAGCCCGCCTCGGCATGGAAACGGAAACCGGTGCGCTTACCTTCTCTTTGATCAAGCATATAGGCCTGGCGGCGGTCGGCTGCCTGACACTGGCCGTAACGGCGCAAAACGCGGGTGACGCCGAAGCGCTGACCGTGGCCATTCTCCTGGTGACGTTTTTCGCGATCTTCGGCACCTATGTGATCCCGCAGATTGTGTATCGCAAAACCAGCGGCCACGCGTTGGTGGCGTTGGTCCCGCTTTACCGGTTGCTCGCGCTGCTGATGAAACCGCTTACCTGGACCCTCGGCTTCCTGCAATCGCTGTTTGATTTGGGGGATCATCCGCGTGCCGACGAAGCGCCCACCCCGGAAGAGCATATCGACGCGCTGATTACGGCCGGCGAAGAAGAAGGCTTCATCGAAAAAGGGGACCGCGAATTGATCCAGTCCGTGGTGGCCTTCGGCGATACGACCGTGCGTGAGATCATGACGCCGCGGCCGCGCGTGGTCGCCATCCGGCAAGAAGCTCCGCTGGAAGAACTGCGCGAGTTGGCGATTCACGAACAGTATTCGCGCATCCCGGCATTTGAAGATACGATCGATCAGATCACCGGCTTCGTCCACGTGCGCGATATGTTTGAACTGGACGACGACGAACGCGCTCAGCGCAAGGTGCACGATGTTCTCCGTCCTATCCGCGCGGTCCCGGAAACCAAACCCGTTAACGATCTCTTGCGCGAAATGCAGGAAGAAGGCGCGCACATGGCGGTGGTGGTGGATGAATACGGAGCAACGGCGGGCATCGTGACCATGGAAGACATGGTGGAAGAAATCGTCGGCGAGATTCACGACGAGCACGAACCGGAACGGGATTTCAGCGCGCAGCCCGACGGCAGCTACATCGTTTCGGGCAGCTTCGACATCAGCCGTCTGGAAGATCTCGTCGGATATCATCCTCAGGATGACACCGAATCCACTACCGTCGGCGGCTTGATCACCGAGTGGCTGGGTCACGTCCCCGAACCCGCCGAACACGCGGAGCGCGATGGCATTACCATCACCGTGCTGGCCGCCAATCAGGTACGCGTGGATCAGGTTCGCGTCAGTAAGGCCGCTTCCAAATAAATGAAAAAAACCAAGCACCGCGCGGGATTCGTGGCGATTCTAGGCCGCCCGAACGCCGGGAAATCCACGCTGTTGAACGCGCTGCTGGGAACCAAGCTGGCCGCGGTCGCCGCCAAGCCGCAGACCACCCGTACGCAGATCCAGGGGGTGCTCACTCTGCCGCAAGCGCAGATCGTGTTCCTCGACACGCCCGGTATCCATAAGTCGGACACTCTGCTGAACCGGCGCATGATGGAATCCGTGCGCGCCGCCGCCGAGGCTCCCGACGTCGCCCTGTACGTCATTGACGCACTGGCTCCGTTCACGAAAGAGGACCAGGAAGCCGTGGACCTGGCGCGCAAGATTCAGGCGCCGGTCATCGCCGTCATCAACAAGATCGACTGGCTGGAGAAGAAGCCGCGCGTTCTAGAGGTGATCGAGCATTACCGGGCGCTCCATGACTTCGCTGCCTACGTTCCCATATCCGCCAGAAAAGGCGAGGGCCTGGAGGTCCTGCAACAGGAGATCATCCAGCGTCTCCCTGTAGGTCCCGCCGAGTATCCCGACGATTACCTGACGGACCAGCCCGAGCGGTTCCTCGCCGCCGAGATGGTTCGCGAGAAAGTCTTGCATCACACGCAGCAGGAGGTGCCGCACGCGGTGGCTGTCGTCATCGAAACGTGGCAGGACACTCCCCAATTGCTGCGCATCGCCGCGACGATTTACGTGGAGCGTCCCGGGCAAAAGGCGATCCTGATCGGCGCCGGCGGTTCGGCGCTCAAGAAGATCGGCACCCTGGCCCGCCAGGAACTGGAGCGTGTATTCGACCGCAAAGTGTTCCTGCAAACTTTCGTGAAGGTCCGCGCCGGCTGGCGGCAGGATCCCGAGTTTCTGACGGCTGTAGACTGGCGTGCGGCACTATCCTAAATATGCGGAGGCTAGAGAATCTGTAGAATTGTAGGGGATTCCTATGCGTCTGCTTTCTTTACTTTTGATCCTGGTCCTGATCGTGCCGATGTTGGTGGTGGCACAAAAGCCTTCTTCCCCTACGTCCAGCGACGACCGCATCTACGACGATGTGCGCCGCAAGCTGGCCGATGACGCCAACGTGCGAGGCGCGGGCTTGGCCGTCACCGTAAAAGACGGGGCCGTCACATTGGAGGGGCGCGTGCACGACGACAAGGCCCGCGAAAAGGCCGCGCGCATCACGAAGCGGGTGAAGGGCGTGACCAACGTCACCAACAAGCTCAAGCTGTTCAGTGAAACGTAAACTCGCGCTTAGTGCCGGAAGTGCCGCACTCCGGTGAACACCATCGCCAGGCCCAAGCGGTCCGCGGCAGCGATCACTTCTTCGTCGCGCACGGAGCCACCGGGTTGAATCAGCGCCGTGACACCATGCTTGGCGGCTTCTTCCACGCCGTCCGGAAAAGGGAAGAAGGCGTCGGACGCCACCACCGCGCCTTGCAGAGGCAAACCCGCTTTCATCGCGCCGAACTTCACCGAATCCACGCGGCTCATCTGCCCCGCTCCGGCGCTGATCGCCTGGCCTAGATTGTCAACCGAACGCGCATACACGATGGCATTGCTCTTGACGTGTTTGGCGACTTTCCATCCAAACGCCAGCGCTATCCATTCCTCGCGCGTGGGGGCGCGGCGGGTCTTCACTTCGGTTTCTGCGGGCGACAGGTGGTGAATATCCGGCGTCTGCGCGAGGAATCCTCCGCTGATCGACTTCACAACCAACTCCGCTGGCGCGCTGGCGACTTGCAACAGCCGGAGATTCTTTTTTTCGCGCAGGATCCGCAGCGCATCGTCGCTATATGCAGGAGCGGCGATCGCTTCAATGAACGTCTTGGCGATCTCGGTAGCAGTTTCGCCGTCCAGCGGGCGGTTGAAGGCCAGCACGCCGCCAAAGGCGGAAATGGGATCGGCTTCAAGGGCCCGCCGGTAGCTTTCGGCTTGCGTGGCGCCCTCCGCGCAACCGCACGGATTGGTGTGCTTGACGATCGTCGAGGCAGCCGCTTCGAACTCGGAAACCAACTGCCAGGCCGCATCGAGATCGACGAGATTGTTGTAGGAAAGCTCTTTGCCGTGCAGTTGGCGCGCACCGGCGATGCCCGCCGAACCACTGGTGTAAAGGGCCGCGGATTGGTGCGGGTTTTCGCCGTAGCGCAGGGCGCGCGACCGTGGCGCGCGGATATCCAGCGTCGCTGGCAGCACGTCCCCCGTGGGCGGGATCTCAGTGAGCCGGGCGCTCACCGCCCGGTCGTAGGCGGCGGTGGTCGCAAATGCCTGCTTGGCCAGCCGCCAATGCGTCTCCGTGGAAAGCACACCAGCGTTGTTCTGAAGTTCTTGCATGATGGGCGCGTAGTCCGCGGCCGATGTCACGACCGCAACATCCTGCCAATTCTTAGCGGCGGCGCGGATCATGGTGGGTCCGCCAATGTCTATATTTTCGATGAGTTCCTCAAGTGTGGCGTCTTTACGGGCGGCCACTTTTTCGAACTCATAGAGGTTCACACAGACCAGATCAATCGCCGGAATCGCGTGCGCGGCGATGGCCCGCATGTGCTCCGCCTTGGAACGCATGGCCAGAATGCCTCCGGCGATTCGCGGATGCAGGGTCTTCACGCGCCCGTCGAGCATCTCCGGAAATTCGGTGACCTCGGCCACTTCGCGCAAGGGAGTGATTCCGGCGGTTTGCAGGACGCGATACGTGCCGCCGGTGGAGAGGATTTCTACTCCCAACCGCGAAAGCGAGCGGGCAAACTCCACAACTCCAGTCTTATCGGTAACGCTGATCAGGGCGCGCTGAATACGGGACATGAAACTCTCATTGTGGCATGCTGGCCTTATGCGTCTGGTAACGTTTCGGGGGCCCGGCATCCCATCGCAGGCCGGCATCGTCTCCGGCGAGAACGTGGTGGGCTTGGGCAAAGACATGCTTTCGGTGATCGCCGCGGGGGCGCCGTCCGCCAGGGGGCCTTCCTACATGCTGTCCACAGTGAAGCTGCTGGCTCCGATTCCGCGGCCTCCGAAGCTGATCTGCGTGGGTCTCAACTACCGCGATCACGCGCTCGAAGCCGGACTGGAGATCCCGGCGATTCCGACCATCTTCAACAAGTTCACCAACGTGGTGATCGGTCCCGGCGAACCGATTGTGCTGCCCACAGCCTCTACGCGGCCGGATTATGAAGCCGAATTCGCCTTCGTGATCGGCGCGGGAGGGCGCCACATTCCCGCGGCCCGCGCCATGGATCACGTCTTCGGATACACCATCGTTAACGACGTAAGCGCCCGCGATTACCAGTTCTCCACCAGCCAGTGGTTGATGGGGAAAACTTTCGATACCTTTGCGCCCATGGGTCCGTGCATTGTCACGCGGGATGAAATCGCCGATCCTCACGCTTTGGATATATCTCTTGAAATCGGCGGCCAAGTTCTGCAGAGCTCGAACACACGGGAGCTGCTGTTCGGAATTCCGGCCCTGGTTGAGTTTATCTCCAGTGTGGTTACGCTGGAGCCGGGCGATGTGGTTTCCACGGGTACTCCCGCGGGCGTCGGCTTCGCGCGCAAGCCGCCGCGCTACCTGCAAGCTGGCGACGAGGTAGTCATCCGCGTCAGCGGCATCGGAGAGCTCCGGAATCCCGTGCTTGCCGAACGGTAATAATGATGCCGAATTCGCTATCATATTGAGCAGAATTACTTGGTCTCAAATGGGGCGTTTTCTCAGTGATGTGCGTTTCGGCGCGCGCGTACTCGCTCGCCGGTCGTTACCCTGTGGGTCATTTTGGCCCTGGCTCTCGGCATCGGCGCCAATTCCGCGATGTTCAGCATCGTGGACGCGATGCTGCTCCACCCCGTCAACTTCGCCGGCCCCTCGCAGTTGATGCTGCTGTGGGAGAAGGACGCGCAGGGCGTCGAGCGGCGCGTCTCCGCCGCGAATTTTCTGGACTGGCGGTCTCGTTCCAAGTCCTTCACCGAGCTGGCAGCCTGGGCGGCGGCGACGTACGTGATGACCGGGACGGATTTGCCCCGGCAGATCAACGGCGCCACGGTAACGTCCAATTTGTTTCACACTCTCGGCGTGCAGCCAGTATTGGGCCGCACCTTCAGCGCGGAAGAAGACGCCGTGGATAACGCCGGCAGTGTGACGCCAGTCGTTCTGATCAGCTACCGGATGTGGCAGGACAACTTCGGAGGGCGTCAGAGCGCCCTCAACTCATCCATCCGGCTCAACGGAATTCCGCACACGATCGTCGGCGTCCTGCCTGCCGATTTTGAATTTCTGACGCGCCGGGACGTGTGGGTTCCCTTATCCGTGAACCGTTTGGATCGCGACTATCGCTACTTGTTCGTTGTGGCCCGGCTAAGAGGCTCGCGAGAGGGCGCCGTGGCCGAGATGAATGCGCTGGCGCGGACTCTGGGGCAGGAATATCCCGCAAGCGAGGGCGGCTGGAGGGTAGAGATGCAAAGCCTGCTCGACTGGCTGGTCAACCGGACGTTCCGGACGCGGTTGCTATTGCTGTTCGGCGCGGTGGCCCTGGTGCTATTCATCACCTGCGCGAACGTAGCGGGGTTGCTCCTGACGCGGTCCATTGCGCGAACCCGCGAGATGGCGGTCCGCGTGGCGCTGGGGGCAGGCCGCGGAAGACTGGTCCGCCAGTTGCTGACCGAGAGTCTGTTACTTTCGTTATTCGGCGGCCTGGCCGGACTGGCCGTGGGATGGGTGCTCATCCGCGCCGCGCCGTCGTTTGTGCCTCCCAACGCCATCCCCGCCACGGTTCCCATTCAGGTGAACTGGCTGATGGCCGGCATCACGCTGCTGGTAACGGTGACGACGGGATTTATTTTCGGACTGGCCCCCGCCGTGGCCGCGCTGCGGATCGATGTGCAGAGCGCATTGAAAGACGGCGGGCGCGGATCCACCGGCGGCATCCTGCGGCGGCGCTTCCGGCAAGCCATGGTTACCGTCCAAGTAGCCGTGGCCCTGATGCTGCTGGCAAGCGCGGCGTCCATGCAGCAAAGCCTGAGCAAACTGACGCAGACCGATCCGGGACTCCTCTTAAAGAATGTGCTTACCGTTCGCGTATTTCTTCCCGCCGCGGTCTACGACGCACCCCGCGCGATCGCGTTCCGCCGCCAGGCGGTGGAGCGGCTCCGCTCCCTGCCCGGAGTGGACAACGTAACGGCCGCCAGCAGCCTGCCGCTTTCCGGTGGCAGCATGGAGGTTCCTTTCGATCTGGAGGACTCGCCTCCCCGCCCGCAAGCGGAGAAACCGGGCGTCGTTTACACGACGGTGTCACCCGGATATTTTGAGACTCTCGGTATCCCGGTAAAATCCGGGCGCAGCTTGGCGGAAACGGATCACGAAACGGCGCCGCCGGTCGTCGTCGTCAACGAAGCATTCGTGGAGCGCTACTTTCCCACCGAAAATCCGATTGGCAAGCGCATTCTTCTGAATCGCCCCATCCTCGGAAAGAACGCATTCGAGGAGACGATCCGCGCGGAAATCGTCGGCGTGGTCGGGGACGTGAGTTCCGGCCGGGGATTGCCCGCGCACAGGCCCATGGTCTACACACCGGATTCCCAGAATCACTTCTCGCCGTCGATTTGGTTCGCGGTCCGCGGTTCCGGCAACATCGCGGCGATCGCCGGCGCCGTGCGCAACCAACTCACGCAGATGAATGGCAATGCGCCGGTAGATCAACTCAGCTCCCTGGAGGAAACCTTTGTCAATCAGTTCTCCGAGCCGCACTTCCAGGCAAGGTTGATGGGTGCGTTCGCCGTGCTGGCGATCCTGCTCGCGGTGATCGGCATTTACGGAATCAATGCCTACGCCGTAGCGCAGAGGCGTCACGAAATCGGCATCCGGATGGCCCTGGGAGCGACGCCCGGCGGTGTGCTGCGAGCGACCATTTGGAGCGGCATGCGCCTCACTCTGGTGGGCATCGCGGCGGGCCTGCTGGGCGCGCTCGCAACAGCGTCCGTCCTGCGCAGCGTCCTGGTTGGCGTCAGCGCGACCTCTCCGATGACGCTTTCGGTGGCTGCGCTGGTGCTCGCAGTGGTTTCGTTCATCGCCTGCTACCTGCCCGCGCGCCGCGCCATGCTCATCGAACCCGCTTCGGCACTCCGCGACGAATAGTTCCGCCCGCCGCATGTGCTGTCTACCACCCCCCCCCTTAACATGAACTTAACCTTCATGATAAAGTTAAAAACTGCGTGTGGTCTATTCCATTTGGTTGGGGAGATTTATATGCTGAACAGCGGTTCTCGATTCGTGTTTCTCGCCTTGTTGTTGGTTGTGGCATTTGTGATTCCAGTGTTACTGCATGCGCAGGCGGTCAACGGAACCATTCTCGGAATCGTCCAGGATCAGCAAGGCGGCGCGATTGGTAAAGCGGGGATATCCGCGCGCAACACCGAGACCGGCGCCGTCCGCACCACCACCAGCCAGGATAACGGCGAGTACCGGATTACCGCCGTTCCGGCCGGTTCGTATGAAGTCACGATTACCGCCACCGGTTTCAAGACCGAAGTGCGAAGCGGCATATCGGTCACAGTCGGCGCCGATGTCGGAGTGAACTTCGCCATGACCGTGGGAGCGGTCACCGAAAAAATCGAAGTCACTGGCGAAGTTGCCCAGGTAGACACTTCCGGTTCCGCGATGGGCGGATTCGTGAATGCCACCACCATTCGCGAGTTGCCTTTGAATGGCCGCGACTGGCTCCAACTGGCTTTGTTGCAGCCGGGCGCCCTCACCAGTTCCGGCGTGTATCAGAGCGACACCTCCCGCGCCCAGCGCGGGAATGGACTGGCCATCTCTATTTCCGGCGGCCGGACCACGGAAAATGTTTTCCGGATTGACGGACTGGTGGTTAACGACCATGCCAATGCAGGTCCGGGAAGCTCCTTGCACGTGAATATGGGAGTGGACGCGATCCGCGAGTTCTCGGTTCTTACCAACAACTACTCGGCCGAGTTTGGCCGGGGCGCCAGCGGCGTCATCAACGCAATTACCAAGTCGGGCACCAACGAGTTTCACGGAAGCGCTTACTATTTCCACCGCAACAGCGTGCTGGACGCCCGAAACTTTTTTGATCCAAAGGACATCGCGCCGTTTCGCAGGCACCAGTATGGGGGCGCCATCGGCGGACCGATCAGGAAAGACAAGACCTTCTTCTTTAGCAATTATGAAGCGCTGACAGAGGCAAAAGGCCTGTCGTATTCGACCGATACCCTCTCGGCGAACGCACATAACGGCATTCTCTGCAACAGCGCACCCGGCAATCCCTGTGCCAGTACCAGACAGGTCCCCGTGGATTCACGCATGAAGCCGTATCTGCAGTTCTACCCCTTTCCGAATGGACAGGTGACCGGCGATGTCGGGAAGTTCCTTCTCCCCGCGGTCCGTTTGGGCGACGAGAAATTCATCATCGGCAAAATCGATCACTACTTTTCTTCGAATACCACGCTCAATGGGCACTATTCCTATGACGACACGACCGTGTCGTCGCCGGATAACTACGGTCAGAAACTGGCCGGCGCGCCGGCCCGCAAAATCAACGGGATCGTGAGTTTGCAGCATATCTTCTCACCAACCCTCATCAACAATACTCGCGCGGGAGTGACGCGCACCCGTGCCGGCAACAACCTCGACTGCTGTATTAGGCCTGGATTCGAGGCGCTTGCCGATACGAAGCTCGGTTTTGTTCCCGGCAATCCAACGGGATACATTGCAGTCAGCGGCATCCAGAGCACGACGAATTGGGGCGGCATCGGTACCGCCGGCCTGAACGACTTCCATTACACCGCTCCGCAGTTGTATAACGACGTGTCCTGGACCAAAGGCCGCCACAGCATGCGTTTTGGCGGTGGGATTGAACGCGTGCTCAGCAATATCGACCAGCGCAACCGCCCCAACGGACTGTGGACCTTCGGCTCCATCCAGAGCATGCTGACCGTTGTCCCGGATCAGTTCAGTGGTCTCATCCCTGGTTCGGATACCATCCGCGGCGCGCGAAACTCGATTATCGGCGCATACTTTCAGGACGACTACCGTATCCGTCCCAACCTCACCATCAATCTGGGCGTGCGCTATGACACGACCACCGTGGTCAAGGAAGTCAATGGAAAGATTGCTAGTCTTCGCAATCTGACCGATCCGGCAGTCACCGTGGGCGATCCCTACTACAACAATCCGACCTTCAAGAACTTCGCCCCTCGCATCGGCTTCGCCTGGGATCCTTTCAAGGATGGCAAGACCGCGATCCGGGGTGGGGTCGGAATGTTTGACATCGTCCCCTTGCCGTATCTGCTGGTGAATCATATCCAACGTACGACTCCGTTTTACAAGGAGGGCACCGTCTTCTCTCCCCCGTCTTCCAGCTTTCCGGGCCAGGCGTTTAACCTGCTCAGCGTGCGTACGCTCCAGGCCACCCGCGTTGAACCCGATCCCCCTCGCAGCTACAAGATGCAGTGGAACTTCAACGTTCAGCGGCAGGTTACCCGAACCATCGCGTTGACGGCGGGTTATGTGGGATCGGTTGGCGTTAAGTTGGCGGCCATGACGTATGACTTTAATCAAGTGCCCCCCAACCTGGTGACTTTTAATGGGAGAAACTATGTCTTCCCGATCCCGGCGGGGAACAACTTGTCTTTGATTCGAAGAACGAACCCGAACTTCGGGCAAATCAGAAGTACCGACTTTCGCGGGCATAGCTCGTATCATTCCCTGCAAGTCAACTTCGTCCAGCGCCCGACCAAGGGGTTGAGCTACCAGGTCGCTTACACCTACTCGAAGGTCATCGACAATGGAAGCGTCACCGTGGGCGATAACGAATATCTAAACAGCATCGCATCGTCATGGTCCTACTGCGAGCGCTGCAACCGTGGGCCCGCAGATTACAATATCCCACACAGCCTGGTGTTCAACTTCCAGTACGACCTACCGATGTTCGCCGCCGTTAAGTCGAACAAGATCGGCAACACCATCCTGAGCGGATGGCAGATTGGTGGAATCTGGACCCGGCAATCCGGCGGTCCTTATAACGTTAAGATCACCACGGATCGGGCGTTCACCGGAAGCAACGCCGTGGGATCGACCCAGGGAGCGCAGAGGTCCGACTATTTGGGGGATCTTCCCGGCTGTTCGCCGGCGGAGGTCACCACGAGCGATATTAACCACCTCATCAAGACCTCGTGCTTCGCCTTCCCGGCACCGGGCATACTGGGGAATTTGGGGCGGAATCTGTTCCGCATGCCGGTATATCGAAACGTGGATTTCTCGGTATTCAAGAACCAGAACCTCCTTGGCGAGAAACTGAGGATGCAACTCCGGGTGGAGATGTTCAACATTTTCAACAATACGAATCTGGCTGCCCAAACATTCGGCGATAGCTTTACTGGCACCGGCGCGTTGATAGGGTCCTTCGGAACGCCCAGGGCTCCGACGACGAACCAATCGCGTCAGATTCAGCTCGGGCTGCGGCTGCTGTTCTGACCAGGCATTCTATGCGGAAGCGGCAACTGGAGACGGCTGCCGCTTCCCCTTTCCCGGCCGCCGGATTATAATTCGACACATGACCTTGAAAACCGCCGCTACCACTCTGTTTTGTGCCGTCACCATGCTGCTGCCGATCCAGGCGCAGGTGAAGAAGGGCACCTATATCCCGAATGAAGAGATTATGGCCTACTTGAACCGCGTCGAAGGAGTTCCAGTTGCCGACCAGCAGGTTCGCGCCGTGGACATGGGCAAGAGCAACATCGCTCTGGGCGTTGTCTATCGCGGCAAGCTTCCCGCACCCAAGCCGGGTACAGTGGCCGTGCATCACAAAGTGAGTGAGGTATATCACATCATCGACGGTACGGCGACACTGATGGTAGGCGCCGACATCGTGGGTGTGAAGGAGCGTCCGGCCGATGACCGCGCCGTCCGCATGTTGAACGGTCCCGGCGGCAACGGCGAGTCGATCCGTAACGGCGTGTCGTATAACCTGAAGGCCGGCGACGTGGTGTTCATTCCGGCGGGAGTCGGACACCTGTATACCAAGATCGACGATCACATCCGCTACATCATGGTGCGGATCGACCCGGATAAAGTAGCTCCGCTCAAAGACGAAGCGGCTTCGAAAGAAGAGCTCCGCACCGGGGCAAACAAGTCGCGCTAGTAGCGCGGCTTCACCTTGCCCCCAACGCACCTATGCCCGAAGTGTTTATTTGCGACGCCCTCCGCACGGCTTTTGGACGTTACGGAGGGGCGTTGTCCGCCATCCGCGCCGATAATTTAGCCGCACTGCCGCTCAAGGCGTTGCTGGAGCGCAATTCCAAAGTGGATTGGAACGCGGTGGACGACGTGATTTACGGCTGCGTCAACCAGGCCGGCGAAGATAGCCGGAACGTCGCGCGCATGGCGCTGCTGCTGGCCGGAATGCCCATGGAGGTGCCCGGCAGCACGGTGAATCGACTGTGCGGATCGAGTCTGGAAGCGCTCAGCGTAGCTTCACGCGCGATGAAAGCGGGCGAGGCAGATCTTATGATCGTCGGTGGCGTGGAGAGCATGACGCGCTCGCCTTTCGTCATGGGCAAAGCGGACACTCCGTTCCCGCGCAACGCGGAGATTTTCGACACGACCATTGGGTGGCGCTTCATTAATCCCGCGCTGAAGGCGAAGTACGGCGTGGATACCATGCCGGAAACCGCGGAAAATGTCGCCGCGGATTATGGAATCAACCGCGCCGATCAGGATGCCTTCGCTTACCGCACCCAGCAACGGTGCGCCAAGGCCCAGGCGGCGGGATTCTTCGCGAACGAAGTGATCCCCGTGATGCTCCCGCAGAAGAAAGGCGATCCCAAACGCTTCGATGCCGATGAGCATCCACGCCCGGATACGACTCCGGAAATGCTGGCGAAGCTGAAGCCGATCGTAAAGCCTGACGGCACGGTCACGGCGGGCAATGCCTCGGGCATCAACGATGGCGCCGCCGCGATGCTGCTGGCCACCGAAGCTGCGGCCGCCAAGTACGGGCTGACGCCCAAAGCCCGCGTGATCGCCAGCGCCGCCGCCGGCGTTCCCCCGCGCATCATGGGCATGGGCCCGGCTCCGGCCACGCGCAAGGTGCTCGCGAAAACAGGTCTGCAACTTTCACAAATGGATGTCATCGAGCTGAACGAAGCTTTCGCCGCGCAGGCGCTGGCAGTGCTGCGCGACCTCGGTCTGCCTGACGACGCCGCGCACGTGAATCCCAACGGCGGCGCGATTGCAATCGGCCATCCGCTGGGCGCGAGCGGCGCGCGCCTCGCCACCACCGCCCTTTATCAGTTGCGGCAAACGGGCGGACGCTATGCTTTGTGCACGATGTGCATCGGCGTCGGGCAGGGCATCGCCGTGGTCATCGAGCGTGTCTAGCTCCAAACAACACTGGGAAGCCATCTACGCCTCCAAGAGCGACGCGGAGTTGAGTTGGACCCAACCAGACCCCGCGCTCTCGCTTTCCCTTATCGGTGAGGTGTGTCCGGCGGGCGGAAGCGTGATCGACATCGGTGGCGGCTCGTCTGGACTTGCCGCGCGGCTCCGTGACGGGGGTTATTCCGTAACCGTGTTGGAAATTTCGGAAGCCGCACTGCAACGCGCCCGCCAACAGATTGGCCCGCGAGCAGAGCATGTCCGCTGGATCACAGCCGATGTCACAAAATGCCCCAATCTCGGCCGGTTCGACGTCTGGCACGACCGCGCCGTATTTCACTTCCTGACCGATGCCGCCGGCCGTGCATCCTATGTGGATCTGCTGTCCCGAACTATCCCGCCGGGGGGCCATGCCGTCATCGCCACGTTCGCACTCGATGGTCCGGAGAAATGCAGCGGACTCCCCGTCTGCCGCTACGATGGACGCTCCCTCGCGGAGGAATTAGGTCCGGGATTCCGGCTCCTGAAGACAGTAGCGGAGCGCCACCGCACGCCTTGGGGCGCGCCGCAATCGTTCCAATACAGTGTCTTCGCGCAGAGTTAGAACCCTTACAAGAACGCCGGCAAAGCGCCTGGGAAGTTTTTGAGATTCGGGAATACGTCTTTCAGCTTCGCCGGATCCACGCCAAACCAAGTTGCCAACGTGGCGCCGTATTGATCCAGGGCGGTGGTGGGGATCCAGACTCCCCGCCCGGTTGCATCGTCCGGTCCGTTGAGCTGTTGCGTGGGGAAGGTACCGTACACGTCGCCGCCCTTGACGGCGTCACCCACAATGAAATGGTGGCTGCCCCAGGCGTGGTCGCTGCCCAAAGTCGAGCCTCCGCTGGGCTGACAGGTCCGCCCGAAGTCGGACTCGGTAAACGTCACAACGCTGTTGCTCACGCCCATCTCGGCGGTGGAATTATAAAACGCGTTCAACGCCTGGCTGACCTGCAGGAGTCCGGAACCCTGATCGTTCAATTCCAGGTCATGCGTGTCGAATCCACCCAGGTAAGCGAAAAAGATCTGGCGATTCACACCCAGGGTCGCGCGCACCTTGATGACCTTGGCGATTTGCAGCATCTGCTGCCCCAACGAAGTGTTGGGAAACGCCGTGGTTAACAACGTCGCGCCGCTCAGCGCCTTGTTCAAGGCGGCAGCCTGGTTGATACCCGACGTGGCAATCGCATTGGAGGCCTGCACCAGCGTGAGGCCGTTATCGAACTGCAAGAGATTCTGCAACGCCGTCAGCCGCGCCGCCGATGCCGCATTGTTCGCGAAGCCCTGCAGTCCGAGCACCTGCCCCGCCGTAACCGTGGCGGGACTCGTCTGGCTCCCGGTCGCGAATAACACGTTGCCGCCAACCGAGATGACCGTTGGGAAGCCGCTATGATTGCAGTCCTGCATGGCATCGGCCAGGCGGCCGCCCCAACCCGTGGTGGCGAAACCCTGCGCCGCCGAACTCTGCCATTCCGCCTGCTGATCGAGATGCGAGAACAGGTTGAGCGGAACCGCCGCTTTCTTGTCCTGGTACTGTGTCAGCGTGAGCGGGTTTACCAGCGTGCCGACATTGGCGAGCACGGCGGCCCTATTGCTGTTATAAAGCGCCGTCAACTCGGTCAAGCTGGGATGCAGGCCGTACGCATCCCCTTTCGATGTATTGATCAGGCCGAGGTTCGCCTGGGGCAAAGCCAGTCCACCGCGCACTTTCGCGTAGTTCGCGTACGAGTTCACCGGGTTGGTTCGCTGCGAGATGCTGACCGGAATCACCGTGTTGTTGCCGTCATTGCCGCCAAACAGGAACACACACACCAGCGCTTTGTAATCGGTAGGGCAGGCCGTGGCCGCAAGCGCATTCACCTGGCTCAACCGGCCCACCACGCTGGCGCCGCCAATCGCCGCCAGGGAACGGGCACTGATCTTCAGGAAACTTCGCCGGCTTTTTGTAATCGAGGACAAGTACATGATCTAGTGCTCCACCGAATAATAAGAGGATGCAGCCGCGAGATAGATCGCGGCTTGCGCCCGCTGCCGTAAGATCGCCGCCGTTGTTCCACTCAGCGCGTTGACGGCGCGCAGGATTTCCGTCTGCATCGCATCCGGCATCTCACCTGAGAAAAATGCCTGATTCACGGCGCTGACCAGCGCCTCTGGATTTCCAGCCACGGCCGCAAATGGCGTCAGATCGATCACCGCGCCTACTCCCAGGTTTCCGTAAACGATCGCATTGACCATGTTGACTCGCGCCACGGCCGACGACGGCGACAACAACTGGAACTCGGGCCCGAGCAGATTGATCCCGGGAGTGAACTCGGGCGGGATCTGATAACTCGGAGTGAAGTAGTTAAATACCGTGGGCGGAGTGAAGAGGTTCTGCCCAAGATTCGCGCTCAGAGCATTGAGGCTATTGGAATCGTTCACCACAGCACCGAGTGCGCGCAAAATGGATGGAATCAGAAACGCCGGCTCCCGCAAGTGACCGCCGGTGGTCGGAAGACCGAACATGGTTGTCGGCACATCCGCAGCCTCCGGATCGAGCAGAATCGCCTTGACGACGGCCGCGAGGTTCCCGCGAACGTGACCCGCCGAACCGTCATCGGCAAACACTGCGGCGACGCGTCCCACATAGGCCGGCGACGGATTACTAGTCACCAAATGCTGAATCAGCCGCGTGCCAATGAATGGACCTACGTTCGGGTGGCTGAAGATGTTATCCAAGGCTGCTTTAAGGTCGTCGGCCGGCGTCTGCCCGGCGGGAACCTTAAATCCTTTGAGCAGCGTCTTCGCCGTGGTGTCATGATTTACCGCCGCGGCGACCATCGGACCGCTAAAGTAAGGAGGATTCCGCCGTTGTGATACGGCGCCCGGCCCGGGCGGATAGGTCCAGCCGGTGAAGACCTTGGCAAAGTTTTCAATCGCCGACTGATCGAAAGTGGGAATCGGGTTCTTATCCTTGTCCAGCACCAGCGTTCCATCCTGGTTGAGCTGAAACAGACCAATGGTGAACAACTGCAATAGTTCGCGGGCGTAATTTTCATTCGCCTTCGTTCCGCGCGCCGGATCGGCTTTGTCGTTGTTCCGCATGTCCAGGTACTCGCCCATCGTCGGGCTGAGCGTCACGTCTTCCATTAATTGGCGGAAATTAGCGAAAGCGTCTTTTTGCAGAATCTGAAGATAGGGAACCAACTGCGTCGGGGTGTTCTCTTCCATCGCGGAAACCACGAAGATCTGGCTGAGTTCGAACGCCACGCGCTGACGGAGTTGATCCTGTCCGTGAACCGCGTTCGAGAAGAATCGCGCCTGGACGCCGTTGATGCCGAATCCGGTCATGCCGGGGTCCGGGTATGGCGAGATGGGCGCGGCAAGCTGCTCGTCGATGTAGGCCTCCAGACCAACAGCACGCACGTGCGCGACCGTTTCCGCGTCGGGTCCAAACGCCGCGTGATCCAGGAAGCGGCCTGCGGCGCCAGCGGAAATGACGGGAGCGCCAACGGAGCCGACGGTCACCGTAACGGCGTCCGCGGACGTCGCCGATCCTGGATCGGGGTTCATCACGCCCACGTGTAACGCACCCGTGCTCCCGGCAGTTCCCGTTGCGGTCAGTTTGTTGGCGGAAACGAATGTGGTTGTGAGAGGCGTGCCATCAAACAGCACCATGGCGCCGTTCACGAAACCACTGCCGTTCAGCGTCAGCGTGAATGGGCCCAGTGGAATGGTGGAGGGTTTCGCCGAAGCCAGAGTCGGAAAGGGGTTCAGAAGTTCGACTGTGGCGGTCGCAAAAACCGTGGGAGCGGCCACGCTGGTGGCCCTCACGATAACTGTTCCGCCACTCGGGATCGCCGCAGGCGGAGTATAGCGCCCGCCCGCTGAAATTGCTCCGGGAGACCCCGTTGCTCCGGCAGGCAGCGCCACGGTCCAGGCAACGGTTGCCGGTGTGACGCCCGTAACCCTGGCCGAGAACGGATAAAACCTCCCCAGATTCACGGAAACGCTTGTGGTAGCGATAGTTACGCTCTGAGAATAAGCGGGGGTCAGGAGCGAGAAACCGGCCAGCGCCCACCCGATGATGATTTTCTGCACGCTCTCCTTCGCCGCCTCCTCGTTTAGGATTTCATTCTACTATCAGTCTAGACGAGAAAGCGGCTGGCGGGTTGACTGGCTATGAGTACCAAAATAGCCTTAGTCCGCGGAATGACACGTGTAAGACTCTAATCGTGGCGGTGAGGATGGGTGTGCGGGTGGCTGTGAATTACACCCGAGGCATGGCGGTGGCGGTGGGCGTGGATCAGATTGGCGCGCTCCAGCAGCGCCACATCGCGCAATACTTCGCCTGGCAGACCTTCGGCGGCAACCTTGCCCGCTTGCAGGACAAAACAATAATCCGCGATATCTTCGACCAGGCCCAGATCGTGCGTGGTGGTGATTACGGTCCGGCCGTCCCCACCCCAGCTCATGAGCATGTCGATGATCTGGCTTTCGCTGCGCGGGTCCAGGCCGGCGGTGGGCTCATCCAGCAGCAGCACTTCAGGATTCATCACCAGGACCGAAGCCAGTGCGACGCGCTTCTTTTCTCCGCCCGAGAGACGGTGCGGGGGGCGGTCCCGGAGATGGGCGATCTCCATTTTTCCGAGGATCTCGGCGACGGCGGCTTCGATCCTCGTCCTGGGCCAACCCAGGTGCAGCGGCGCGAAGGCGACTTCGTCGAAAACCGTGGGATTGAACAGTTGCACCTCGGGGCTTTGAAAGACCAGACCCACCCGGCTGCGAAAAGCAAAGGCAAAGGCGTCTTGATCGAAGGCATCCCGCGCGAGTGGCTGCCCGTTAAAAGCGATGCCGCCGGATTCGGGGAAATGCAAGGCGTTGAGTAAGCGCAGCAAAGTAGATTTGCCGGAACCGTTCGCTCCCAGTAGCGCGATACGCTTGCCGCGCTCGATGGATAGAGAAATGCCATCCAACGCGGCGACCGACTCATACCGGTAGGTCACGTTGCGGACTTCAAACACGAAGGCCTGGCTCACGATCCCCACCACAGCGCGCCACCAGCGAGCGCAACAAATAGCCCCAGCCAGCACCAGTCCACGGTGCGTGCGCGAAACTCGGATAGCACGTGGATCTCGCCGCGGAATCCGCGCGACTGCATGGCGAGATGTACATCGCCACTTAGTTGAAAACTCTTATTCAGCAGCACGCCCACCGTGGACGCAGCCAGGCGGCGGCTTTCCAAGGGCGTCAGCGTGCCGACCGTCCGGCTGCGGCGGGCTTCCAACATGTCCAGCGCCGTGCGCATGATCTCGAAGATGTAGCGGTAAGTCATCCCCAGAATCGCCACGAAAACCGCCGGACACCGCAGACTGCGCAGCGACTTGAGGACCCAAGCCCACGGCGTCGTAAGGACCAGCAGCCCCACGAGAGTAGCGGCGGTTTCCGCACGGCCTACAAGGAACGCCGCGCTACGCGGGCCGGTCACTAGGATGGCGGGCGCCGCGATCAGTCCGGTAAACAGTAAGACCGGCATCCAGACCCACGCGGCCAGCTTCCGCAAAGAAATGCCCGACAACAAAGCCATCGCCAGCGCGAACAAGAAGATTCCGCCGATCACGCGCAACTCGCGCGCCGCCGCCACAGCGACAATGAGCAGTAGTAAACCGGCCACCTTCACGCGCGGATCGATTTTTTGGAACAGGCCGCGTGACTCGGTCACGTGCTCGGCACTGGCCGCATACTCAGAGGCACGCATGAGGCTCGTCAGCGTACGCTCGACGAAGCTCATGTTCCTACGAACCCTGATCCGGCGCGCCAGCAGCACGATGCACCAGCAGGCTCCAATAATGAGCACCATCCCAACGATCGCCGCCGGGACTTGCGAGGAATATCTCAGTGGCGCCGTCCACAAGCGGGCCAGGCGCTGAAGACCCGCGGGCACTTGCGCCGGCAACTCGTTTCCGCCGGAGGCAGCCGCGATCTGCCGGCGCGTCTCCGGATGCAGGAAATCGCCGGCGGACCACTCGCCCCAGGCCGAGCCCATGGCCAGAACACCGAACGGCGTGAGAATCGCCAGGATCATCAAGACCAACCACAGCGGCTTGGTGGTTGCTCCTCCGGCTGCCCCTCGCAATAAGCTTGGTTGAGACTTCTGTAAGTAGGCCACGACGCCGGCAGAGACGACGGTCTCCGCAATTCCGGCCACCGTCAGGTGCCCTGCCATCATCGCCGGAATGGCAATCGACAAAGGATAGGGCGCATAGAGCGCCGCGCCGGTGGCGTCCCTGTATAGCTGCGGCTGGATTCCCAATTCAATCGCCGCCGCGAGCGCGCTGAAGTTGATCGCGAGATAGCCGGCGAGCCCCGCCGCCCACACCCTGCGCGGCGATTCGACGGGAGCGTCGCGCGAAATCAGTTCGTACGTCGTATACGCCACCAGAGAACCGATAACACCCATGTTGAAGCAGTTGGCTCCGATGGCCGTGATGCCACCATCGCCGAAAAAGATCGCCTGGATCATCAGCGCCACCGAGATCGCCAGGATGGACGCCCACGGTCCCAGCACAATCGCGGCGATGCCTACTCCGACCGCATGCCCCGTCGTGCCGCCGGGCAGTGGCAGGTTGAACATCATGATGATGAAGGAAAACGCCGCGAACACCGAAAGCAGCGGCACCATCTGCGTGTGCAGCCCGCGGCGGACGCGGCGCAGCGCCCCCCACCAGAAAGGGACCACGCCCGTGTATAAAGTGGCGCAAGTCGCCGGGCTCAGATAGCCATCGGGAATGTGCAAGTCGCGGGGCTCCTGGTTCTAGAATAAGCGCGCCAGCGCCGCGACTGTGAAGGAGCGATAGTGAATGCTACGCTGGAACCCGATGCCTGTCACGCAACCTGTTCCCGAAAGAGTTTGGGGCCGCAATTATGGCCGCTCCCTGGTGATCTCGCGGCAAGGGATCGTGGCGACAAGCCACGCACTCGCCTCGCAGGCCGGCGCACAGATTCTCGCGCGCGGCGGCTCGGCCGTGGACGCGGCAATTACTGCCAACGCGGTGCTGGGCGTCGTCGAACCGAATATGGACGGCATCGGCGGCGATCTGTTTGTCCTCTACTGGGAAGCGAAGACCGGGAAACTGCACGGCCTCAACGCCTCCGGGCCGGCTCCACACGGGCTCTCGCCGCAGTTCCTCGCCAGTCACGGGATCACGACGATGCCACTTGCGGGCGCGCACACGGTGACCGTTCCGGGCGCGGTTGACGGTTGGAGCAAGCTCCAGCAACGCTTCGGGAAACTGGCCTGGAGCCAACTCTTCAGCGCTGTCATTGCCTACGCGGACCAAGGCTTTCCGGTGACCGAAGCAATCGAAGAGTCGTGGTCCGCGCCCATTGCGGTGGAAAGACTGCTGACCAACTCGGAATCGGCGCGCGTGTTTCTGCCGGGCGGCGAAGCGCCAAGAGTCGGGCAGCTCTTTCGCAATCCCGATGCGGCTCGCTGCTTCCGCCTTCTGGCCGAGCAAGGCCCGCGTGCCTTCTACGAAGGCGAAATCGCGGCCGCGATTCTGCGTACTCTGCAAAATCTCGGCAGCACGATGACCGCCTCTGACCTCGCGGCGTACTCGGCCGAATGGGTGGAGCCGATTTCGATTGACTACCGCGGCTGGCGCGTCTTCGAGCTGCCGCCGAACGGGCAGGGCATGGCCGCGCTTGAAATGCTGAACATCATGGAGACGGCGCCGCCCGAGGCCGGCGGCCCGTCCACCGCGGGCGAACTGCACAAGCGCATCGAGGCCATGAAACTGGCCTACTCCGACGTCTACCGCTACAACGCCGACCCGCGCACCAACGCCGTGCCCGTCACCACGCTGCTATCCAAAGACCACGCCCGTGCCCGCGCCACGCTGATCGATCCGCGCAAAGCCAACGGCAGCGTCGCCCCCGCGCGCATCGCGGGCAGCGACACCACCTACCTGACGGTGGTCGACCGCGAAGGCAACATCGCGAGCTGGATTCAGAGCATCTACAACAGCTTCGGCTCGGGAATCACGGTGGAGGGCATGGGCTTCCCGCTGCAGAACCGCGGGGCCGGCTTCACGCTGGACCCCACGCATCCCAACGTGCTTGCTGGTGGCAAGCGCCCGTACCACACCATCATTCCGGGCTTCATGGAGCGCGGCGGGCAGCGCATCGGCTTCGGCATCATGGGCGGGCCGAATCAGCCGCTGGCGCACGCGCAGTTCGTCTCCAACGTGGTGGATTACGGGATGAACCTGCAGGAGGCGCTGGAAACCCCGCGCTTCACCAAGCTCGCGCCGGAGGGCAACGACGTGATTATTGAATCGCGCGTGCCGGCCGCAACGCGCGACGCTCTGACGGCGATGGGCCACGAGATCACCCTGGGACGCGAGTACACGCAACAGATGGGCCGCGGCCAGGCCATTTTGCACGACGCGAGCACCGCGACCAACTACGCGGCGTCCGACCCAAGGGCAGATGGAGCGGCTACGCCGGAGCCGATTGCAGCGGAATGAAGGGTAGCCTCGGTTCGCTACCGCCGGAAAGCACGAGCCAACATCTCGACTAGTGCGTCGCGATCCGGCTTGGCCAAAATACCGAGTTGCCGCGCGATTCCGCTCCTCGGCAACACGGTAAGTTTGTGAACACGGATGAAAGAAGGCACGTTCAACCCGGCCGCCTTCCAGTCCTGATCGCGAGATCGTATTCCGAGAGTCTTGGCCGGGAGGTAATGGGCGCCGCCACAAAATCATCGTCCCCGGCATCTAACAGAACCACCGCGGGACGAACCTTCCTTCCCGCGGTCTGGTGAAACTCCATCCGCAGGAGAACGAGGTCACCGAGTTTCATTCATCAATTGATCGTAGATCTCATCCTCAGGCGCGTAAGCAGCTTCAAAACGCTGGCGGCCCTGGGCTCGCCAAGACCCGTCTTCCTCGGTCGCGCCATCCCACTGGAGTACGACATGGAGCGGCTCGCCCGGAGGGATCTGCCCGGCGATTTCCGCGGGGATAGCGATTTGTCCGTTCGGAGTAACCGTGCCTTCGAACTCGATTGCCTTCATCCTGGGACCTCTGTGATTATCTTCGCACTATTGGGTCCGGCGCGATGAGAGAGGCGTCACACCGACGGCGCGGCGATTGGGGGTGTACACTACGCAAAGATAGGTCAGACAAGGACAAGTCGGGAAGGATCTGCACATGCGCAGAATCGTTTTCATTCAGTTGTTATTCCTGGCAGCCGCGACCTCGTTGGCGGGGCAAACGGCCTCCAAGAAAGCGCCCGCTCCGGCAGCGGCGGCGCAGACGCCGGCTAACCTGGCTCAGTTGATGCGCGGCATTTTGTACCCGGCCTCCAACGTGATCTTCGCCGCGCAGAGTACGGACCCCGCAGAAGTCAAGCCCGCCGGGAATCCTTCGACGGCCACCGATCCGCTGATGAGCACCTACGGCGGATGGCAGGCCGTGGAGAACGCCGCGCTCGCGCTGGTGGAAAGCGCGAACCTGCTCACGCTCCCCGGCCGCAAGTGCGCCAACGGCGTGGATGCGCCGCTGCGCAGCCCGGATTGGGCGAAATTCGTGCAGGGGCTTCGCGACGCGGGGATGAAAACGTACAAAGCCGCGCAGGCCAAAAATCAGGACAACATCGTGGATGCCGCCGAAACCATGACGGAAGCCTGCGCGAGCTGCCACGACAAGTGGCGCGAGAAGCCCAATCTCGCCGACCGGTGTAAGTAGGCGTTACCCTCTCGCCGCGTCTTCCTGAGCGGCCGGAACTGCCGCCGGCGCAAACTCAACCCGGCCGGGGATGCGCGGGGCGGGCATCTTGCTCAGCATGTAGGCGATCATGGCGGAAACCAGCGCCAACACAGCGCCGCCATAGAAGACTACGTCCCAACTGCCCAGTTTTTCGAACAACAGAGCGGCCACTCCGCCGCCCACAATCGCCGCCACGCCTTTGGTGCTGTACATGAATCCATAGTTGGCGCTGGCGTTGTGCATTCCGAACAAGTCCGTGGTCATCGACGGGAACAGGGAGTAAATTTCACCCCAGCTGTAATACACCAGCATCAGGCTCAAGATGAACATCGTGTCCGAGCCGGGCGCCAGCAGCGGCACGCTGACCAGCGCGATGGCCTGAATGATGAACGCAATTACCATGGTGCGCTCGCGGCCCAGGTGGTCGGAAACCCAACCCCAGGAAAGACGCGATACTCCGTTGGCAATGGGATTCAGCGTGGCCGCCAAAGTGACCGCGGCGGCGGTGATCTTAAAGGTATCGGCCAATTTCGTCAGTTGCGCGGTCACCATCAGGCCGCCCACGCCCATGATGAACATGGCGGTATACATCAGATAGAAGTGCGAAGTGCGCATCATTTGCGCGGGCGTAAAATCGTCGCCGCGGCTGCGGACCACCTTATTGGCAGGCGCGGGCGCGGCCGCGACTTCGCCGGCCAGCGGACTACGCAGGAACTGCGCCGCAACCACAATCAGCACACCCTGGAAGGCGCCCGTATAGACGAGAGTGTTCCGATAGCCGGTGGACACCAGCATCTTCGCGATCATCGGAATGAACAGCGCGGCTCCCGCACCGTACGCCGCAGCGGTCAGCCCCGCGGCGAGGCCGCGCCGGTCGGGGAACCACTTGAGCGCGACACTCATCGAGCCGCAATAGACCAGCGCGGCGCCCACGCCCGTTGCCGCATAGTACAGGTACAGCACACTCAGGCTGTTGGCCTGACTCAACATCGCCCAGCCGGCTCCGCACAGGATTCCGCCCAGGGTCACGAATTGCCGCGGTCCAACCTTGTCGATGAACCAGCCCGACGGCGCCAGGAACCAGGTCTGGCAGGCAATAAAAATGGAGAAAGCCCATTGAATGTCGGAGAGTTTCCAGTGTAAGTCGGCGTGCGCGCCCATCAGGGGCTTCACAAACAAAGACCAGGCGTACTGAAAGTTGGCGATCATGATCATCGCCACCGCCGCGGAAGCTAATCGAAACCAGCGATTCACTGCATACCTCCTACCGGGAAAAATCTAATCTTTACGAGCATATCTCGTTCCCAGGGCAACTTCGAGGGCCCCTTAGGCGTTCTCACATCTTACAATAGTCCGGCTAGCCCAACGCAGCGAGCTGAGCTTCCAGGTAGGATAACCCCTCTGAGAGGGTCTTGCGATACCGCGGCTCCGTGCAGCTTTCCAGATCGCGCAGCACCCGCGTGCGATGCAGCAGCAGGCTCTCGCGCTTCCGCTGGCGCGCGATTTCGTCAGGGCCAGGCTGCGGCCCGCGGCTGGCTTGGCGCGAGGCGGCCGAGTCAATTTGATCCTGAACCGACTTGCTTTCCCAACCGCGCGCCATGCCTGATTGTAGTCGCAATTTATTTTTAGACGCGGCCTTGCGTAAGGTTTCTTGGATGTAACACTTTCCGGTTCCGCTGTATCTTTACAATTAGTAACGGAGGACCCACGCATGTTCCGTCTGATTTTGATTCTGTCCGCGGCGATACTTTCATCGTGCGGCAATAGCGGAATCCCGGGCACGGAGAGCAAGACTGAGGAAACAACGAAGGCCGCCCCGGCCCCAGAAGCGCCACCGCCGGTCAAAGCTCCCGCGCCGGCGAAAACCTACGTCGTGAGTACGGGAGCGCAGATCCCCGTACGCGTAGACGAGATGATCGACTCGGCCGTCGCCACGGAGGGTCAGACCTACGGCGCGGCGGTAACACAAGACGTGCTGGATGCGGCAGGGGACGTGGTGATTCCACGCGGCTCCAACGCCCGCATCATTATCCGCTCCGCTTCCAAGGGGGGCCGCATCAAGGGTGCGTCGGATCTGGCGCTGGATCTCGATTCCGTCTCCATTGGCGGTAAGCGCTACCGGCTCGACCCGGAAGATTACGTCGAGAAAGGCCGCGACGGCGTGGGCAAAGACAAGCGCACGGCACTCTTCGGCGGCACCGGCGCCGCGGCGGGCGCCATCATCGGAGCCATCGCGGGAGGCGGCAGAGGCGCTGCCATCGGCGCGGCATCGGGCGCGGGCGCGGGCATCGGGGCGGAGATCCTGACCAAAGGCGGCTCCATCAAGGTGCCCGCCGAAAGCGTCCTGACCTTCAAACTGGAGAAGCCGCTGCGCGTGGTCGCAGGTAAGTGACGCCAGTTAAATAACGGCTTACGCCCGCGGATAACGCTCCGCGTACGCTTCCAGGTATTTCAATCCGGAGCCGGTGTTGTAAATCACGATCCGCTCCCACGGTTTCAGGAAGCCGCTCGCCAGCAGCTTGCGCAGAGCCGGAATACATGCCGCTCCTTCGGGAGCAATGAACATCCCTTCGAGCGCAGCGATCTCGATGCCTGCGTCGATGATTTCGTGGTCGTCAATCGCGATCGCCGTGCCCTGGCTTTCACGCAGAGCATTGAGGATCAGCACGTCGCCCAGCGGCTTGGGAACGCGCAGACCGGCGGCCACGGTAGAGGCGCCCTGCCAGAATTCAGAGCGCTGCTCGCCGCGCTCGAAAGCGCGCACGATGGGTTGGCATCCGGCAGCCTGCACGGCGATCATCTTCGGGCGCTTGCTCCCGGCCCAGCCGAGCTTCTCCAGTTCAGCGAAGGCTTTCCACATGCCGATGAGACCCACGCCGCCGCCGGTGGGATAGAAGATCGCGTCGGGCAGTTCCCAACCCATTTGCTCGGCCAACTCGTACCCCATGGTTTTCTTGCCTTCGATCCGGTACGGTTCTTTGAGCGTGCTGACGTCGAACCAGCCTTCTTGGTCCTTGCGCTCCATCACGATCTTGGCGCAATCACTGATCAGACCGTCGACCAGCGTCACATGCGCGCCCAGCGCTTTGCACTCGATGAAATTCGCCTGCGGAACGTCCTTCGGCATGAAGATATGCGCTTCCATGCCGGCCGCCGCCGCATAAGCCGCCGCGGCACTCGCTGCATTTCCAGCCGACGGCACGGCGATCTTCTGGATGCCCAACTCACGGGCCATCGAAATTGCGGCCGTCATGCCGCGAGCCTTGAAGGAACCCGTGGGATTGAGGCCTTCGTCCTTGACCCAGAGATCCCGCGCGCCGGCCGCCGCGCCCAGGCGCGGAGTCCTGACCAGCGGCGTCATGCCTTCACCCAAGGAAACGATAGATTCCCGCCGGGTCACTGGCAGCGCCGGCCAGTAACGCCACAAATTCGATTCCGCCTGGGCCAAAGACTCCCGCGGCCAGGACTTGCGGATTCCATCCCAGTCATAGCGGACCAACAATGCTCCGCCGCACGAGCAAAGATTGTGAATCTGATTGGCGGGGAATCGCTGAGAGCACAGACTGCATTCCAAATGCGTAACGTTAGGCATAAAGAGTCAGGATAGTATAAACGCTCAACAGTCCCAGGCCAGCCATGCCGCGGCTTTCGGCTCTATAATGAGTGGGGGCGAAAGGTGCCTCGCCATAGCCCGTGATGGTTGCCCCTACAGAAGCGGACCGCATCGTCCTGAATCAGGAACAAGTCCGCCGCATTTTGCAGAGCAAGGCCTTTCGGACCTCCGAAGTTCATCGCAATCTGTTCCATTACCTGTCGGAAAAATCGCTGTCAGGAGAAGCCGAGAGTTTAAAAGAGTACACGGTTGGTCTCGACGTGTTCGCAAAGCCGGAAAGCTACGACCCACGCCAGGAATCCGTCGTTCGCATGCACATGGCCCGCCTGCGCCAGAAGCTGGCTGAGTATTACCGGACAGAGGGCGCCGATGATTCCATCGTAGTTGACCTGCCCAAGGGCGCGTTCAAAGTCACCTTCGAGCTACGTCCGGCCGTGGCCGAAAGCGATCCGGAATCCGTCCACGGCCGCAACGCCGCGGCGCCGAATTCGTCCCGCGCGACGCTGATTCTGGCCGGACTGCTCGCGGTGGCCGTCGCCTGCGCAGCCTATTTTGGAATCCGCCTGATTCAGGTCGAGCGGACCAGCGCTGCGTTGCCCGCACCGGCAGCCTGGACTCCGGAATTGCGCGAACTGTGGGCTCCGCTGCTGTCGGCGGACCGGCCCCTCGTGGTGGTGCTGGCCACGCAACCAGCGGGAAATCTGACGGGGGTCTCCACCGCGAACGGAGCCTTCTTGCTGGGCCAGTTTTTGGCGGACCGCAAGCAGAGTGTTTACGTGACGGGAAGCGGGGATCTCTCCATGCCGGATATCGTGATGGGCAATCTGGTTTTTCTGGGTGCTCCGTCGTCCAATCCGCAGATTCAGGCGTTGCCGGCGCGCGATGAGCTGGTCCTGGAATCCGGAGGCGTTCGGAACCTGCATCCCACAACTGGCGAGCCGGAGTACTTTCCCAACCTGCCGCCGCGGCCGGCACATAGCACTGTGGATGAGAGCTACGCCCTGATCACGAATGCGCCGGGAGTGAAAGGCAAAGGCGCGGCGCTCTATCTTTCCGGCACGAATACTTCGGGTCCGGCCGCTGGCGTGGAAGTCTTCACCGAGTCCGGTCCGGCCCGCGCTGTTGTGGAAAAGATCCGCCGGCGGGATGGAAAGCTTCCACGCTACTATCAGGTGCTGCTCAAGGTGAAAGCGGTGGACCAGATGCCGATTGACATCACCTACGTATTCCACAAGGAGCTGCGCGCTCAATAGCGCACGGTCTCCAGGAATAGACCCGCGGCCGGAGCGGTCCACGCCGCCACGTCCAAATTTGGGTTCTTTCGCCCGCTGAGCAAGCCGCCAAATTGCTCCACACTCACTTCGCCCAGACCGACTTTGACCAGCGTGCCGGTCAACCGGCGGACCATCTTCCACACAAAATGGGACGCCTCGATGCGGAACACAACCATGTCCTCGTCGCGCCCGACTTCGGCGGATGCCACTTCGACCGTGGTGGATTCACCGGAACGCGAAGGGTCCGCGGCGCGGAAGCACACGAAGTTATGGCGCCCCCCAATCAGCGCCGCCGCCTTCTGCATGCTTTCAACATCCAGCGGTTCTTTGATCCACCAGACGAAACGCTTGGAAAGCGCCGCTTTGCGCGTGGAGATCTGGTAGAAATACGCGCGGGAGACCGCGTCATGCCGCGCGTGAAATTTCGCGGGCGCTTCCACGCACTCCAGCACCGCGATGGAAGAAGGCAGCCGATCATTCAATTCGCGCAGAATCCGGGCGGGAGCCAATTCACCGCGCACGGTGCGGGCTTTCAGGTGGGCTACCTGCCCCAAGGCATGCACGCCGGCATCCGTGCGCCCGGCACCTTGCACATCCACCGCGACGCCGAAGATCTCGTCCGCCACTTGCTGCAATTCCCCCTGCACTGTGCGCGGGGCGTTGATTTGCGCCTGCCAGCCGGAATAACGGGACCCGTCATATTCGAGAGTAAGCTTGAACGTCCGCATGCAATCGCTATTATGCGGTACGGGAAATGGCGCGTGGGAGCCGGAGACAGGATGGGCAAGGGCGCCCCTAGCGCCGCTTGCCCAAAATTATCCCCGTTGGCATCAGTCTAGAGTCAGGTTGCGCCGGAATCGTTGCGAAATTGTAAAAATCTTGTAAACTCGCGCGCCGCAGTACTAAAGTAAGTCGCTATATTTCAGGGGCTTGGTTAGAATCGCCTCATTGCATACGCCGCCACAATCCGCCGTTACAGTAGAAGATATGCTGACCGTATTGGTTATTGATGACGACGACGGCTTGCGCGACACCATCGGGCTTATGCTCGAAACCGAAGGTTTCCGGCCCGTTCTCGCGGATAACGGCAAGTCGGGCCTGCAACAGGCGCTGTCGTTACGGCCCGATCTGGTGCTGGTGGATCTGCGGATGCCTGGCTTGAGCGGCATCGAAGTCTGTAAGCAGATTCGCGCGGCGGGCATGAAGACCCCGTTGATCGTATTGAGCGCCGTGGGCGACGAAATGGACAAGGTTCTGTTGCTGGAAATCGGCGCCGACGATTATGTGGTCAAGCCGTTTGGCACCCGGGAGTTGCTGGCCCGCATCCGCGCATTGTTGCGGCGGTCGTCGCCCGAAGAAACAAAATCAGTCAGTTTCAGCGACGTCGAAGTGGACCTCACCCGGCGCGTCGTCCGCAAAAAAGGCGAGGAGCTGAAGCTCACGCGCGCCGAATATAACCTGCTGACGTATTTTCTGCAAAACCCGGATCGCGCGCTCACCCGCGACATGATCTTGAATTCGGTGTGGGGTTACGAGTCGTTTCCCAACACGCGTACCGTGGATGCGCATGTGGTCCGCCTACGCCAAAAACTGGAACCGGACCAGGGTACGCCGCACCACTTTCTCACGGTCCACGGCGTAGGGTACCGCTTCTTACCGTAGAGATATTTATGGCACGCAACGTATTAGTTGTGGAAGATACCGACATTGGCCAGGATGCCCTGGAACTCGCGCTGGCGCGGGTCCCAAACATCGTGCTACAGATTGTAAGCACAGCGGAGGAGGCGCTCGCCCTTCTCGGCGAGAACACCTGCGCATTGGTCACGGACTTGAACCTCCCGCGAATGGATGGCTTTGAGTTGATCGAGGCGGTTCGTTCCGATCCGGGCCGCCAGTGGCTTCCGATTATGGTTATCAGCGGGAACAGCGATCCGGATACGCCCTCGCGATTAGTGGCGCTGGGCGCCAACGCATATTTTCCCAAACCGTTTTCTCCGGCTGAAGTGCGCAGCAGATTGGAGCAATTGATTCATGCTTCTTAACCTCGTGCCTCGTATTCTCCGCTGTATTCCCCTGTTGTTGACACCGCTGATCCTGGCCGCCCAGGAGCGCGGCGATCTCCAACAAGTCATGGACCGCCTGGACCGGCTGGAGCGGGAAAACCGCAATCTAGCGGACGAAGTGAGGGCATTAAGAACCGAGCTGGCTACTTCGCGCGGCGCGGCGCCAACTGGTGCGGTCAGCGCGGCTGTGGAACCGGGCCCGGTCACCGCCCCGATTGAAGCCCCGCTTGAAGAAAGAGTGGCGGTCGCCGAGCAGCGCACGCAAGACCTCTCACAAAGCAAGGTCGAGGCCGGCCAGCGCCTGCCCATCACTCTCACCGGAATGGTCTTGTTTAACTCCTATCTGAACGGTAGCGCTAGCGGCGGGTTGCAGGCTCCTCTGGTAGCGGCCCTCTCCGACAATGTTTCCCGGGGAGCGGCAAGTCTGAGCCAGAGCATTATCGGTTTCCGTTTTCAAGGCCCGCGGGTGTTGGGAGGAGGCCAGGTGAAAGGAACGTTCGACATGGACCTGTGGGGAGGCACGGCGAGCTCTCTGAATCACCTGGTCCTACTGCGGGTCGCCACCGTGCGGGTGGACTGGAACAACAGCAGCATTATTGTCGGGCAGGACAAGCCCATCATCGCTCCGCGGGACCCGGATTCGTTGTCGCAAGTGGCGTTCTCGCCCCTGACCGCGGCCGGAAATCTGTGGCTCTGGCAGCCGCAGGCCCGTTTCGAGCAGCGCTTTGCCCTGGGTGAGAACACGGGTATCCGGGCACAGGCCGGTGTGTACCAGACCAGTGAACCGCTGGCCAGCGCGGGCCCCGAATATCAGGCCACCCTGGCCACGTCCCGGCCGGCTCTACAAGGCCGCTTCGAGGTCTAGCGCAAACTCGGTTCGGGAGCACGCATCGAAATTGCGCCGGGTTTCCATGTGAGCCAGACGCACGTGGCTAGAGTATCCATTCCGTCGCGGCTGTTTACCATCGATTGGCTGATCCAGCCCATTGCCAAAGTCCAATTCACCGGCACATTCTTCAACGGCAGAAACGCCGCTGGCGTGGGCGGGCTGCGCCAGGGATTTGTCATCCTCGCCGACGACCGGTTCAGGGCGATCCGGGCCAAAGGAGGATGGGCTCAACTCACCTATCTGGCCACCAACCGGCTCACCTTTAATGTCTATGGCGGACAGGAAAGCAACCGGACGGCGGATCTGTTGCGCGGCCAGATTGCGCGGAACTTCGCATACGCCGCCAATGTGCGTTACCGCATTGGTTCGAACGTATTGATTGGCGCGGAGGCGAACCAAGTGCGTACGAACTACTTCGGCGGCCCGCTCCGCCTGGTGAACCATTATGATCTTGCGCTGGCTTACCTGTTTTAGCGCAGCCTTGTTAACTGCGGGCGTGCTGCCGCTCGCCGCCGCCACCGTCACGGGACGGGTGGAGCTGCGCGATTCGCGCGATCCCGCCGTGCGTAATCGCGCCGGCTATTCCGGCGTGGTCGTTTCCTTAAAGCCCGCGCGGAGCGGTCCCGCGACCGTCGCGGGTAAGCGCGCCGTCATGCTGCAAAAGGACAAAACCTTTACCCCGCATGTAATGGCCATACCCATGGGAGCGATGGTGGATTTTCCCAACTCCGATCCGATTTTTCACAACGCGTTTTCCAGCTACAGCGGACAAATCTTCGACATCGGTTTATATCCGCCCGGCTCCACCCGCTCGGTGCGCTTTGCCCGCGAGGGCGTCGTGCGCGTGTTCTGTAATATCCATTCCGAGATGAGCGCCGTGATTGTTGTCGTGGGCTCGCCTTATTTCGCCACCACCAAGCGCGATGGCTCTTATGAAATTTCGGGCGTGCCTCCCGGAGATTACGGCCTCAGTGTATTTCATGAGCGCGCCGCGGAACCCGCGCTGCGGGCCTTGAGCCGCAAAGTCGTCGTCGGACCGGATGGCGCCAGCTTGCCCGCCATGAGCATTTCAGAAGCGGGATACCTGTCGATTCCGCACACCAACAAGTACGGTCACGAATACGGCGAGGAGCCCGCCGATCGCGCGGGCTATCCGGGTAAAAAGTAGTAGCCATGCCCGCCTCCTTCACGCGCCTTTCACTGCTGTGGAGGATTCTGCTTTCCACTTCGATTGCCCTCACGGTCCTGTTCGCCGTCATGGGATGGATCGTGCAGAACAACGCCACGCGCGCCATGTCGGCGAGTGTGGACGGGGAAGTCCAGGCCAGTTTCCGGGCCTACGATTCCTTGTGGCGTTCCAAGGCGGAGACGCTGGCGTCCATCAGCCTGGTGATCAGCCGCATGTCGGATGTGCGCGCGGCGTTCCGCACCGGCGATCAGGCCACCATACGGGATTCGGCGGGCGAATTGTGGAAGCAGATCTCCAATCAGGATGCGATCTTCATGGTGACCGATCCGGATGGCCGGGTCCTGGCATCTCTCGGCGGACAATTCGGCGGCGCGCTCAATGAAGACCTGCCAGTGGTGCGCGAGGCCGCCCCGGGGTTCCCCAAGCAGGGCGCGGGATTCATGACCGCGGAAGGCCGCCTGTATCAAATCGCGGTGACGCCCGTCTACGTGCAATCGGGACGCGGCCTGGGCTTGTTGAATGTTCTGGTGGCGGGATACGTGGTCGACCAGGACGTGGTGCGGGACTTGAAGGATTCCACCGGAGGCAGCGATTTCTGTTTCCTTTCCGGTGGACAGGTGATCGCCTCCACGCTGGATGCGGGCGCGAACGCAGTCGTACGGGTTGCCTCACTGCCGGAGGGGAGCATGCGGCGCATTGAAACCGGCGGAACCGAATACACGTTGCTCGGTACTCCGTTGCTTGACGTCGCGCGTAAACCAGTGGGCGAGCTCCGCATCCTGCGCTCCTTTGCCGGCGCGCGCGAGCAGATCGATGCATTGCGCCGGAATATCTTTCTGGTATGGCTGCTGGCCGTGCTGATCGGACTATGGCTGACCTATAGCCTGGCCCGCGACATATTGAAGCCCGTGCAAGAGCTGGACCGCGGCGCGGCCGAAGTTTCGCGCGGCAACTATGAATACCGGGTTCCGGCCGAGAGCGGCGAAGGGCCGGGCCGCGATGAACTCAGCCGGCTGGCCGCCGCGTTTAATGCCATGTGCGGCTCCCTTCAAAGCGCCCGCCAGGAACTCATCCGCCAGGAGCGCATCGCGACCATCGGACGCATGTCGACGTCCATCGTACACGATCTGCGGAATCCGCTCGCGGCAATTTATGGCGGCGCGGAGATGCTCATTGACACAGGTCTCTCACCAGAACAAATACGGCGCCTGGCGGGAAATATCTATCATTCTTCCCGGCGCATGCAGCAGATGCTCCAGGAACTGATGGATACCGGCCGCGGACGCGGCACGGGGACCGAAATCTGCCATCTGAATGAAATCGTGCGCGCGGCCTGCCAGGAGTGTGCAAGTACGGCGGAAGCACATTCCGTCGCCATCGAAACCCAGGTGGCGGAAGACATCGAACTGCCGCTGGAGCGGGCGCGCATGGAACGCGTGTTCCTCAACCTGATCGCCAACGCGCTGGATGCGATGCCGGACGGCGGGCGCCTGACCATCTCCGCTGAAGCCGACGGTGCAGCCGTGCTGGTGCGGGTACAGGACACCGGCCCGGGCATCGCTCCGGAAATCCGCGAGCGCCTGTTCCAGCCCTTCGTCACGGCGGGGAAGAAGCACGGCGTGGGACTGGGGCTCGCCTTCTCGCATCAGACCGTGCTCGACCATGGTGGCGATCTGTCGATTGACTCCGCGGCCCCGCAAGGCGCGTGCTTCGTGATCCGCCTGCCGCTGACGGTTGCAGTCTGACGGACCCTGCGCGCCCTTGTACACTTCGGCGTGCTAAACTTCGGCCTTTGTGAACCTGGACATCTGTTTCTTGACGGCCACGGAGTTGGCCCGCCGCATCCGCCGCAAAGAACTCTCGGCCCGTGAAGTGCTGGGCGCCCATATCCGGCAGATAGAGCGCGTGAATCCCCAGGTGAACGCCATCGTCACACTGGTGCTGGATCAGGCGCGCGAACAGGCCCGTCTCCTCGATGAAGCCGCCGCGCGCGGCGAACTCGCCGGCCCCTTGCACGGGCTTCCCATCGCGCACAAGGATCTGGCGGAGACCAGGGGTATCCGCACCACTTATGGTTCGCCTATTTTCGAGAACCACGTACCCGACTTCAGCACTCTGCTGGTCGAGCGCGCGCAGAACGCCGGCGCGATCACCATCGGCAAGACCAATACGCCGGAGTTTGGCGCGGGCTCACAGACCTTCAACCCCATATTCGGCGCCACGCGCAATCCGTGGGACTTGTCCAAGACCTGTGGCGGATCCAGCGGCGGCGCAGCCGTGGCACTCGCCTGCGGAATGCTGCCCCTTGCCGATGGCACGGATCTGGGCGGCTCGCTGCGCAATCCGGCCAGCTTCTGCTCCGTGGTGGGCTTCCGCCCTTCGCCGGGCCGCGTGCCCAACGTGCCCAGCCGCGCCTCTTGGAACGCCATGAACATCTCCGGCCCCATGGCGAGGACGGTGCAAGACGTGGCGCTGTTCTTATCCGCCATTGCGGGTCCCGATCCGCGCTCGCCGCTCTCGATTCATGAGCCGGGTTCGCGCTTTGCGCAGCCACTCGATCGCAACTGCAAAGGACTGCGGATTGCCTGGTGTTCCGATTTTGGGTGTGCCGATTTCGCGGGAATTCCCATTGACCGCCGCGTGCGTTCGGTGGTCAACTCGCGGCGCAAAGCATTCGAATCGCTGGGTTGCCTCACGGAAGATGCCACTCCCGATTTTTCCGGCGCGGATGAATCCTTCAAGACTCTCCGCGCGCTGGCGTTCTATCAGCAGCACCATGCTTTGCTCGAACCGCATCGCGCGCGCATGAAGCGCACCGTGATCGAGGAAATCGAGCGCGGGTCGCGCCTGACCGGACCGCAAATCGCCCGCGCCGAGACTCTGCGCTCGGAGCTGTTCGCGCGCCTCGCCGAATTCATGCGCAACTACGACTTCCTGGTGCTGCCCACGGTGCAAGTGCCGCCGTTCCCCGTGGAGCAGGAGTACATCACCGAAATCGAAGGCGTCGCGATGGCCAGCTACGTGGACTGGATGCGCTCCTGCTATTTCATTTCCATCACGGCTCTGCCGGCCATTTCGGTGCCCGCGGGTTTCACTCCCGAAGGCTTACCCGTGGGCCTGCAAATCGTGGGTCGCCATGAGGATGATTGGGGCGTACTCCAGATTGCGCACGCGTTTGAGCAAGTGAGCGGAGTCCGTCAACGCCCGCCGCTCGTGAGCGAATGACGCGCTAACCGCGCGCGTTGCCGATCGGCTCGCCCGCCAGCCAGGCTTTGCCGAAACCGTAGAGTCTTTCCGTCGCGGGACCCTTCAATCCCGGCAGATCCAGCTTCACTTTGAAGCCCAAGCCGGATTGCAGATACGCCAGGTGCCGGTAGCCCACCGGAAACTTTTCCAGAAGCGCCGGATCAAGCTTCACGGTCTGCGACGGGTCCACGGGATCCATGCGGTCCTTTTCGTAGCACAAGCGGCGCAGAACGATGGCCCACTTGCCATCGCGCTTTTCCAGGAAATCGTAGAAGCGGCCAGTGCACAGAACATCCACCAGCACGTCGTGCACGGGTGCGCGCTGCGAGATGGACATCTTGGTCTGCGCGATCGCGCGATGGCCCGCCAGGTCAATCGAGCAGCCGCCCAAAAAATGCAGGATGCTGACGCCGCGTTCGAAGCCCGCCCGGCTGACCGCGATGAATTCATCGGCGCTGCCTTGGAACCAGGTCGCCATCATGAAACCGTCCTCGTGCCATACGGTCCGGAAGCGGTCCCAATCCCCGGCATCGCGCCAGACGGCCCAATTTTCGATCACTTCGCGAATGGCCAGTTTATCTAACCAGTCATGCGGTAGTTCGCTGGAGAAAGACGGCGTCATAAGCGTTAGGGTACCGCGGGCGAAAGGTGGCGCCGCGTGCTCAGTATCCCGTCGCGGGCACCGCTACCTGGCTGGTGGCGGGCGCAAACACGGGAAGCGGCTGGGCAGGCAGCCGTTCCTCGGCGTCGGGATGTTCGAACACCTTGCGGATCTTATAGGACGTGGCGCGCTCCGCCGGAATGCGCCCGATGCTGCGGATCAAAGCGCGGAATTCTCCGGGAGCAACGTACTCGCCGAAATTCGCTCCCGCCGCTTTGGAGATGCTCTCTTCCATCAAAGTGCCGCCGAAGTCGTTGGCTCCCGCTTCCAGACAGGCCAGGGAATCCGCATACCCAAGCTTGACCCAGGAGACCTGAATGTTGACGATGTAGCCATTCAGCAAGACGCGCGAAAGCGCATGCACGGTCAAATCCTCGTGGATCGAATGTCCCGCGCGCGCGCCGCCCTTCTGGAAAAGCTTGGTTTGAGAATGGATGAAACCGAGAGGCACAAACTCAGTGAACCCGCGAGTCTCTTTCTGAATCTCGCGCAGCAACAGCAGATGCCTTACCCAATCCGCCGGCTCTTCGGCGTGTCCGTACATCATGGTGGATGTGGAAGGGATGCCCAACTCATGCGCCGTCCGCACCACTTCGATCCACTGCCGGACTTTCAGTTTATTGGGGCTTAAAGACTTGCGGACCCGGTCATCCAAAATTTCCGCGGCCGTTCCCGGAATGCTATCCAGGCCCGCGTCTTTGAGCATCTGCAGATACTCGCGGAGCGGCAGGCGCGTCTTCTCTACACCGTAGACGATCTCCATCGGCGAAAACGCGTGCACGTGCAGATTGGGCAGGCGCGCCTTGATGGCGCGAATCAATTTGACGTAATAGTAACCGTCGAGATCTTTCGGCAGGCCGCCCTGGATGCACACCTCCGTGGCGCCAAGCTCCACTGCTTCCAGGCACTTCGCCACCAGCGTTTCGTTGGAGTGAAAATACGCGTCCGGCGCATCGGCCGCCTTGCCGAATCCGCAAAAAGAGCAGCCTACGATGCAGACATTGGTGAAGTTCAGGTTCCGGTTCACCACGTAGGTGATGCGGTCCCCGGCCACGCGGCGGCGGATCTCGTCGGCGGCTTTTACCAGCGCCGTGAGGTCGTTCCCCTCGGCGTGAGCCAACGCCAAGCCCTCTTCCAGGCCGAGGTCGGTCCCGGCCAGCGCCTTGTCCAAAATACTGGAGACGTTAGGGCTGGCCGCGGCAAGGGCGCGTTCCCAAGGAATCTCCCGGTATTCCGGTTTCAGCATCATGACACTCCTTCACGAGCATAGCCGTTTTCATCCTGAAGTTTCCGCAGGTGCGGCTCCAGCCGGGGATTCACGAATTCCGGCCGCGAGGTGAATTCCGGATAAAGCGCCAGCCGCTCGCGCAACACGAATCCCGCGCCGGCCGAGCGGGCCGCCAGGGACGAGATTTGGGGCCAGGCTGCTTCCGGGTTAATGAAGTCCTTGGTGACCGGGGAAATGCCGCCCCAATCGTTGATGCCCGCCTTCAGCAAATCGGGATAGTCTTCCGCGAGCAGATTGGGCGGCGACTGGAGATTCATCTCGCCTCCGAACAGCAGGCGCGCGACGGCGATGGTGCGCTCCAGGTCCTCTTTGGAAGGCTCCGGCGCGCCGGCCATGCGAATATCCGCCTTGGCGCGGAACGGCTGCACGATGATCTCCTGAATGTTGCCGTATTTCTCGTGGACCGAACGAATGGCCAGCAGCGCATCCACGCGTTCTTCCAGTGTTTCGCCGATTCCCATCAGAATGCCGGTGGTAAAAGGCATGGACAACTGCCCCGCGGTCTCCATGGTGCGAATACGCAAGGAGGGCACCTTGTCCGGCGCCTTCCAGTGCGCGCCTCCAACGCGGAGCAGCCGCGGGCTGGCGCTTTCCAGCATCAACCCCACGCTGACGTTGGTCTCGCGCAGGCGGCGCAAGTCATCGAGGCCCATCACGCCGGGGTTGGAATGCGGGAGGAGGCCGGTCTTTTCCAGCACCAGTTCGCTCATCGCGGCGAGGTACTCAAGAGTGCGTTCAAAACCCAGTTTTTTCAGAAATGCCTTGGCTTCAGGGAAAACGCGCTCGGGCTGGTCGCCCAGGCTGAACAAAGCTTCTTTGCATCCGGCGCGGCGTCCGGCTTCGGCTACGGCGAGAACTTCGTCCGGCAGCATGTAGGCGGGCATACCGGGCTGTGGGTCGGACCGGAACGTGCAATAGCCGCAATAGTCGCGGCAGAGGTGGGTCAGCGGAATAAAGACTTTCTTGGAATAGCTGACGGAATTGCCCTTGGCGCGGTCGCGCACGGACGACGCGGCCTCCAATAGCGGTTGGAGCGGGCCTTCTTGCATCAGGCAAAGGGCGTCTTCCCGCACGAGGCCGCGTCCCTCAAGGCCACGTTCGAAAGCGGCATCCACGCCGCGGGAGATCGCTATTTCCGCCATTCTATGAGTCCGAACCTCAGTGTATGCTTGGGCTTATGTGGTGTCAACGTACTCGTGTTTCCGATGGCTAACGCGCTGACCGCTGTCCGCCTGCTCCTGGTGCTTCCGTTTGCGTATTTCATGGCGAGCGGAGACGCCCGGTCCGCTATGTTCGCCCTGGCCGCGTGGATCATCGCCGTGGTCACCGACCTTCTGGATGGCCCAGTCGCGCGGCGGCGCGGAACGGTAACTTCTTGGAGCGGCTCCTTCGATCACACCAGCGATTTTCTATTCGTCACGTGCGGGATGTTTGGGGGAGCCGTGCGCGGCGCGTTTCCGTGGATTCTGCCGGTCTTGATCACAGCGGCTTTTTCGCAGTACGTGATCGATTCCTACTGGATTCTCCGGCACCGTAAGCTGCGCGGGAGCAAGCTCGGCCGCTACAACGGCATTCTTTACTTCGTGCCTACCATCATGGATGCCCTGATCCGCATGGGAGTGCTGTTTCTACAGCCGGTGCTTACGGTCGTGGTCTGGTTGCTGGTGCTGAGCACGATCGTATCGATGGGACAGCGGCTTAGGCTGCGCAGCTTACCCGAACAGCTCCCGGCTGGCGCGCCGGAGAAATAGCAGCCCCACCGCGGCGTTAAAAAAGATGAAGAAGTTGTGCATCACGAAGCCGAAGGCGGTCATTTGGCCGGGTCTATCGGGAAAGAGCAAGACCCAAAACAGAATCGCGACCGAGTGCATCGGTCCAGGCGTCGCCGCGCCGAAGAAGATCACCGGCAGATAGCCCAGCATTTCTCCGAATCCGACCGTGCCTCCGAAGAGCCGCAGGGCCAGCGTATAAACGATCACACCGGCGATCATGAGCGGCGCCCGCATCGCGATCACCGCCCCGTAGTGCCACACTTTGGCCAGCCGGAACGCGCGGAAGATCGGGCGGTCGCGCAGGGTCATGCCCGGGCCGATTTTTCCGCTGAAGAACAACTGCACCAGCACAAAGAAAGCGGCCGCGCCCAAGGCGACCCAGGGAATCGCATGGAATGCGGCCGGCAAACTATCCCAACGCAGCAGCACGCCCAGGGTCGCCCACAGAATCAGGCTATAAACCTCGCAAAACATCACCAGGATCATGCTGGATCCCACTTCCCAGCCCGGCACTTTGTCGCGGCGATTCAAATACAGCGCGATGGCCCCCTTGCTGACCTGTTCGTTCACCAGCGAAAGAATGTAGGCGCTGGCGCGGATGGGCAGGATGTCGGCATAGCCGATTTTGGTGTTGAACCAGTTGATCACGCTATAGACCACCAGGCTGTCCAATAACATGAACAAGAAGCAGTACGGGATCATGAGCGCCAGCCAGGAGTACCAGTTGACGCCCTCAAAACTCTTCGCCAGATATGGGAGCAGTGGGGTGCCCGCGGCCAGCGCCGCATGGTTCAGGCGGTTGTAGAGATAGGCGAAACACGCCGCCGTAATCAGAAACGGTAAGAACTGCTGCCAGGCCTTGCCTGGTTTTGCGTCGGCGGCGGGGGGGACAGTAGATTGTGCTTGGCTCATTTTTTTTGCTCCGGTCCTAAACTGTTTTGGATCATCTCGTCGATGCCCGTCAGGCGGATTCCCAAGGCACTGGCGGCGGGTTGCGGGTCCAGACGGGTGTCCGCCGTGATCACTTCGAGAACCGCCAACGAAAATCCGGGGCCGTTGGAGCGCCCGCGAAGGGTCAGTCCAAACTTAAGCAATCCCTTGGGAATGGAACTGATCTTCACGGTGCGGCCTAGCCGCTTGGCGGCCCGTTCCACCAGTTCACGATCAGGCAGCGAAACGGGACCCACCAGGTCCAGCGTGCGATCATCCGCTACCGAAGGCTGCGTGGCGGCGAGGGCCGCTCGCGCCAGATCATCCACATAGAGAGGTTGTTGATAGTGGTGGCCGCCGCCGATCAGCTTGGCTTTGCCGCCGCTCGCATTGCGCACCAGTGCCGCCCCGCCTTCGGTCTCCGGCCCCAGCAGAAGCGGCGCGCGCAAGATCGTATAGTGCAGGCCGGAGGCGCGCACCAACGCCTCCGCCTGCCCCTTGGTGCGGTAGTAGCCGTTAGAAGAGGTCTCATCGGCACCCGTGGCGCTGATCAAGACCACTTTCGCCACGCTGCATCGCTTCGCGGCTTCCACGACGCCGCGGGCCGACTCGACGTTCGCTTGTACGTATGACGAATCCGGCCGCTCGAAGAGAATTCCCGCCAGGTGAATGACCGCCGAAGCCCCCTGCAACGCGGCGTCCAGACTGGCGGGATCGCCGAAAGAGATCAGGGCCACGCTATTCCGCTCGCTCAGCAGCGGCCGAATTTCACCGGCGGCGCGTTCGGAACGGACCGCGGCCACCAGCGTGTCCAACGACGCCTGTCCCGCTCCGCAGCGCAGAATGGCTTGGCCGACGGCGCCGTTCGCGCCGGTGATGACGATTTTCATGCCTTCCATTCCTACCGGCTTTTCCTGCCCAACGTCCGCCGGCATCAGATGCGCATTCGAGGAGGGTAGGAGTCTGCCCGGCCGCCCGGAGATGCCCTAGCTTTCCACCGCGTGAAAAATCATAAATTTCGCGCCCGGCGGTATCACCTGCTTGGGGTACTTTTTCCTTTTCGCCTGGAAGGCAGCTTCGTACTCGGCTGGATCGCTCACGAACACCAACTTGCGGTCATACACCTTGTCGCCGATTTTGATACGCACGCGGGGATCGCGGGCCACATCGGTGTTCCAGCTCCGGCCCGCTGGATACGTCATGCCCGCGCGGTACAGCGAAGTGATGTAGAGCTGCCCGTTCGCGGAGACACAGTACGTCGTTACCGAGTGCGGAAGCAGATACTGGGTACTGGTCTGGAGCTTTATGGTTTCGATCGCATCGACAAACGACCAGTCGGTGACCGGCGCGGTGACCACATCGCCTTTGAGCCATAAACCGGGCGTTCTGCCGTGAGGTTCAAAACCGGTAATAGGCAGCACCACGACTACCAAGAGCACCAAACCACCTAAAATTACTCCCAGAAACTTAAAAGCCTTCTTCATGCGGTCTCCTAGCGGGCGACCTTGGCCCTGCTCACTGAGAGAAGATTATACAATACGCAAGAAACGTCTTCTCGTAATCTTGGCTCGCTAGGAGGCAGGCATATGAAGCTCATCAAGAAAGGCACGGTGCTCATCGTGGCTTTCCTGGCCTTGACGATCTTGACATTGCGCATGACCGGCCTTGAACCGCAATATCTCGATTTGAACGACCTGCGCGCCCACGATATGCTCGCTTGGCCCGGATTGTGGGTTAAAGGCGACCTGGTCACCGCGCCGGTCACCGACTGGTCGTTCGTCCGAACCGTGGAACACCCGGGGCGAGACCTGAACACCGTCCTGGTGGAAACGCGAACGCGCTATCTCATTCCGCACTCCGTCCGGACCGTGCCATTTCCCCGCAATGGCCAGCTCTACATCCGGTCGCATCAACACCGCATGGACCTGCAATTTCCCAACGACAAGGCCTGGACCGCCAACGTGGCCCGCGATCCCCGGGTGCGGATTAAGATCGGCGGCAAACTGTACGAAGCGACCTTGGTGTTGATCGCGGACCGCGCCCAGGCGATCGCCGTTCTGGGCAAGAATCCTGAGGTTACCGAGAAGGGTCCCGACGGGAAGGATCACGTCACCGGGTATAACCATGTTTTTCGCGTATTCCAGAGGAACATTCCGGAGTATGGCGGCGACCAGCCATCCCCAAGCGCAGCGGGGCTGAATCCGGAGATAAGCCTCACCTTACGTAAGGAATGAGGCCCCGCACCGGCCTCGTCGCACCCTCACCCGGGCGCTTTTCGCGACGGGAAGGAGTACACTCACGCTGGAGTAACTCATGAACAATATCTGGATTCGATTCGCGATTTCGTTCCTCGCGCTGGCTGGACTGGCCGCCGCCGAGGAGGCTCCCAAGATGAAGAAGTTCCTGACCAAGCCGCTGGTGATCGAAGATCAGGGCAGCTTCTACATAGGTGGCGTGCCGAAGGTCACCGCCTACGCCCCCGAGCCCACGCTCAACGATCCCGAACTGACGCCCAATCAGATTATCATCGGGCAGATGTATGTGCAATTCCAGATTCCGCAGACCAAGAAGCGCGGCATGCCTCCCGTGATCATGGTGCACGGATCTTAACACACGGCAGCCTGTCTCGAATCGACGCCGGACGGCCGGGAAGGCTGGTATCCGTATTTCGTGCGCAAGGGCATCTCGACGTATCTGGTCGATCAGGCCGGACGCGGCCGCTCCGGCTTCGACGAGTCCGTAATTCAGGAGGGAGCCGCGATGATCCGCAACGGCGATGTCAAAGGCGGAATGGCCTTACTGCCGGGGTTCCCAAGAATCACCGATAACGGAGCATGGACGAGATGGTTCGGCCACCTGGACCCGCCGGGCTCGAACATTCTGACGGGCAAGCTGATCCGGCACAGCGATGCGGCCGATCCGCAGACCGATGGCGCCGTGCACGGAAACGACTACATTCCGGCGTATCCCCTCGCAGCCGGAGATTCCAGCGTTGCCGCGCGCAGCGGAGCGATCGGCCAGGCCCCGGCGGGACCGAACGATTACCTGGCGCTCGAATACTACAAACAACTGGTTCCGAACTCGGAAGTTACTCTGCCGGGATCGATCTGCAACGCCTGCGAACCTAAGGAAATCGCTCCGGCCAACACCTGGACGCCGCTGGATCTGGCGCTGCTGGTGGAAAAACTCGGGGGCGCGGTGGTCGCGACGCACTCACAATCGGGCGCCATGGGCCACCATATGGTGCGGATTCTGAAGGAGCGCGGCCATCTCGGCCTGCTCAAAGGATTGGTGACGATCGAAGGATCGTGCTCGCTTCCCAACAGCGGATTAAAGGCCGGGGATTTCGACACCATCCCGTATCTGGCGCTGAAGGGCAACTATACCGCCACCAGCGAAGTGTGCCAGACCACGGTCGACCAGATCAACGCGCGGCGCGCCGAGGGCCACGGGTCCGCCAAGGCCGAATACATCAAGCTGGACGAGGTCAAAAATCCCGTGTTCAAAGGTACGACGCACATGATGATGCTGGGGACCAATCATCTCGATGTCGCCGATGTGATCCTGAATTGGACCGATGAGAATATCCCGCTGAAGAAAGCGGCCGGGAAACCAAAGAAGTAGCCGCGGGGCGCTTGGACGCGCCGCCGCCACTGCGTCTTCCCTATTGCCGCGCTCCGGCGTTGCCGGCGCTTTCGGTATTGTTCATTCGGTAATGTTCATATTGATGAGCGCATAGCCACCCATTGCCAGGCGGACCGACGGGCCCGATGGGGCTTCGGCGGCCATCTGGTGCCAGGTCATGGGCGCGGCATAAAGTACATCCCCTTCCACGGCGTGGTATTCGCCCGCGTTTTCGAACTTGCCGCTGATGGCGCCCACCTGCACAATCCACCATTCCGCCGGACCCGGGTGCACATGCCCGAAGGTGGAACGGGGGTTGAAGGCGGGGGCATCGGGCTGGTTGGGTCCGCCGCCGATATTGCCCCGGCCCGTGCCGCATTGGTTGTCGGCGGGATTGACATAGCCGAGCAGCGGAGCGGCGAAGATGTGATCGTCCAGCACGACCGGACCGGGCTTCGCGCATTTGGCGATGCCGTCATCGAAGGTGTTCCATTCGAGCTGGTTCGGCTTGGTGTAAGCAGCGGGGGCATGGTTGAACGATACTTTCACCACTTTGCCGTCTTTGCTCGGCGCGGGCGGGGGGCCGCCGGCGGGGTAGACCGTCTTATAGTTGGTGGGGTTGACCTCGACCCAAAGCGCATTCTGGCTGCCGGTGACGTCGTAGGAAAAGATGGTGCCCTTCATGACGTTCACGATGGATCCGCGCCGGGCGGCCGCCGGCGGTCTTGTTCACCCACCAATATTGCGCTGGACCGCCCCGGCCACGCCCTGCCGGTGCGCCGTCCTGGGCGAAAATGAGCGTCGCGCAGATGCCCGCCGCCAGGCTACCGGCTGCAATTTTGATTGCTGTCATTTTCGTTAGCCCTTTCTGGGTCGAAATTCACGTTGTGCCTCACGTTGTGCCTCAAAACGTCGCGATGGGATTGGCCGGCGAACCCGTGCCGCCGCGAATGGGGAGCGGAGCCGCGGTCAGCAGAAACTCCCAACGGTTGCGGGCCGCCGCCGCATCCGCCAGAGCCTCCAGATCGCAGTTATCGAAAAGGTGCACGCCCAGGTACAGCAACGCAAAGTCATGCACCGCTCCGCGGAGAGGCGACGGAGATACGTATTGCGGATGGTCGCTGCCGAGGATCGCGATGTCCCGCTTCTTCAGCCAGGGAATGACCGAGGGATCGAGCCCCGCCGACCGGCCCCCTTCGGCCCGGCCGCGCAGCCACGGTCCCACTGCCTTGCGGCGCGCCCATACGCCCGTGCGCACGAACAGCGCGTCGCCGGCCGCTACCTTGATCCCCGCCTTTTTTTCCCAGGCCTCCAGGTCCTCCACGTAGATGGGCGTGCCCGGTTCCAGATACGGAACTCCTTTGAGCCGCGGGATATCGATAAGGACGCCGCGCGTGAAGATCCCGTTCTTGAGGTTGTGGATGGAGTTCTTCGCGTGGCCGTCTTTCAACACGGCGTTGGGATCTGGCTTGTAGCCGTTGTAGAACACGCCCTGATCGTTGATGTGGGCCAGGGAATCCAAGTGTGTGTGGGTAATTCCGTGATAAGAGATCGCGATTCGGTCCGTTCCAATCGACAGCATCTTGACCTCATATGGGCTGGGATTATCGACCGCCGGAACGGTATCGACATCGCTGGCCATGGACACCGCCGTGCCTTCCTTCACCAGACCCGCCGCTTGTTTTCTCTTGGCCGGCGTAATCAGATTGAGGGCGCCGATCTGATCGTCCTTGCCCCAGCGGCCCCAGTTGGAAAGGTCCTTCTTCCAGCGTTCGTACTCTTCCGGCGTGACCGTGTGTTTGGGCGCGGGCGCCTGAGCTGTCGCCGTGACAGCAATGAGAACACAGACGATGGCGGCGAAAATCCTCATGGTGAACTCCTTTCGGACCTCGCCAAGTATATATCACGCCCGCGGCGGTTTATAGTAAGGAGGTGACTCCCCGCGCAAGTCTTCCGCTCGTTGCCACAGCCGCAGCCGTCGTCATCGGCGCATCCTGGGTACTCGCCGACCGGCTGGAAGACACGCTGTTCATCCCCCTGGATCATCCGGCCATTCAATATGCAAGCCGCGAGCCCAACGACGCCGTGGCGCGGCTCGAACAGCGGCTGGAAAACAAGCAGGTAAAGCTCGACTTCGCGCCGAACGGCTTGGGCTATCTCCCGGCGCTCCTGAAAGAATTGAACGTGCCGATTGACTCCCAGGTGCTGGTGTTTTCCAAGACCAGCATTCAGGCCAATCACATCAGCCCACGCGCCCCCCGGGCCATTTACTTCAACGATGAAGTTTCCGTCGGCTACGTTCGCGAAGGCGACGTGCTCGAGATCTCCTCTCTCGATCCGCGCCAGGGCGTGAAGTTCTACACCATGGACGTAGACCAGGACGAAAAGCCTACCATCGCGCGCCGCGACGAATGCCTGCAATGCCACCAGGGTCCGGTGACGCTGGCGGTGCCGGGCATGCTGATCAGCTCCGTCCATCCGAGCACCCCGGGCAGCGACGGGCATGGCAACGCGTTCATGACCGATCACCGCACGCCGTTCGCGCAACGCTGGGGAGGCTGGTACGCCACCGGCACGCACGGCAGTGAACAGGTCCACCTGGGCAACAACCCCAACCTGACCGACCCGATCCATCCCGGCCCGGGCCTGCGGCAAGGCACGCAGAACGTGACCAATCTCGGCGAGCGGTTCGATGCCAAGCCATACCCAGTGCCCACCAGCGACATCGTGGCGCTGATGGTGCTGGAGCACCAGGTGCGCATGACCAACCTGATGATCCGCATCGGCTGGGATGCCCGCGTCGCCGCGCATGACGGCAAGCTCGAAGCGGAGCGCAAGCAGCTCGACACCGAAATAGAAGAGTTGGTCGCCTACATGCTCTTCGGTGACGAAGACCAGTTGAAGGAATCCGTGGCGGGCGTCTCGACGTTCAGCAAGACGTTTCCCCAGCGCGGCCCTCGCGACAAACAAGGCCGTTCGCTGCGCGACTTCGACCTGAAGACCCGGCTGTTCCGCTATCCGCTTTCGTACATGATTTACAGCGCGGCGTTCGACGCCTTGCCCGATGTTGTCCACGAGCGCGCCTACCGGTTGCTCTACGACATCCTGACTGGCAAGGATCCACGTAAAGATGTTGCCGATCATTCGCTGACGCATCTTACCGCGCAGGACAAGACCGCGATCCTGGAAATCCTCCGCGCCACCAAGACCAACCTGCCCGCTTACTGGACCGCCAACGGCGCGCAAAAGTGACGCCGGGAACCTTATGAGTTCCGCGCTTGACGGCAAGCCCGCCGCCTCGCCAGTGCGCCAGGAATTCTACCGCCGCCTGCGCGAGAAGAACGCCGCCCCGCTATGGGAGGTGTTGTCGGATCTGGTCACTCCGCAGCCCAAGCCGCGTTGCGTTCCGGCGCTCTGGAAATACGAAGACATGCGGCCACTGCTTATGGAATCCGGTGGCCTGATCAGCGCTCGGGAAGCCGAGCGCCGCGTGCTGATTCTGGAAAACCCCGGGCTGCCCGGACTGTCGCAAATCACGCAGAGCCTGTACGCCGGACTGCAACTGGTATTGCCAGGAGAGACCGCGCCCACGCATCGTCACGCGCCCTCCGCGCTGCGCTTCGTGATCGAAAGTGACGCGGGGTTCACGGCGGTCGACGGCGAAAAGACCACCATGCGGCCGGGCGATTTCATCGTGACGCCCTCCTGGACCTATCACGATCACGGCAACGCCGGCGCGGGCTCAGTCATTTGGCTGGACGTGTTGGATCTGCCCATCATTAACCTGCTGGACGCCGGATTCTCCGAACACCATCCGCAAGGCACGCAACCCCTCAACGGCTCCGCTGGCGACGCGCCCGCGTTCTCGTATCCATTTGCGAGCAGCCGGGCACGGCTCGACCGCATGCGGCGCAACGGAGCGGCACACCCCTGCCACGGCTTCAAGATGCCCTTCGTAAATCCGGCGACCGGCGCCTGGCCCCTGCCCGCGATTGCCACATTCCTGCAGCTCCTACCCCAGGGATTCGCGGGCGCGGCGCACCGCTCCACCGACTCCACAGTATTTTGCGTGGTCGAGGGCCAGGGCCGCACGCGCATCGGCGAGACTACGTTTTCCTGGAAGCAGCACGATTTATTCGTCGCCCCATCCTGGATGCCCGTGGCGCACGCCTCCGAAACCGATGCCGTACTGTTCAGCGCCTCCGACCGGGCTCTACAGCAGACCCTGGGCATCTGGCGCGAAGAAGCGCCGCTGGCTAGCGCGTGATCGCTTCCTTACCCGGCTCCCGGATCACCCAGCGCAACGTGAACGCGCACACCGCGGAAATCAGCGCCGGGACGGCGGCTACCAGAAACAGCTCGCGGTGCGCAAGCCCTCGCCCCAACAAGATCCCCGCCACCACCGGGCCCACGATCGCGCCGATACGGCCGAATCCCAAGCCCGATCCGATCCCCGTGGATCGCAAATACGTCGGATAGTACACGGCGGCGAGCGAATTGATCGCGGACTGGGCCCCCGGAATGCACCAGCCGGCGATGAAGGCCGCCGTGAAGAGCAGCGCCAAAGGCAGTGCAGGCTGCCCGATCATCGCCACGCTCACCGTCGCGACGCCGAACAAAACCGTCAGCACGCCACGGAATCCCAGACGGTCAATCAGCCAGCCGTTGGCGATCGCGCCGATCGACCCGCCCACCGGCACCGCCGTCCCCACCAGCACCGCAATCGCGGTCGTGTAGCCCTGGTCGCGCACCACCGTGGGCAGCCAGCTCCCCAGGAAGTACAGATTCGCCAGGTTCATGAAGTTGAGGACCCATAGCAGCAGCGTGCCCGCGGCGCGGCCCTCGCGGAACAGATGCAGGAGCGGCATGCCCGCGCGATTCTCTTCCTCCATCACATAGCGGACTTCCCCCACCGGCAATGGCGCGTTGATGCGGCTTAACCCACGCCGCACTTTGTCCAGGTCCTTGTTTTTCTGCACCAGGAATTGCAGCGACTCCGGCAACAGGAAAATCATCGCCACCGCGATCGCCAGCGGCACGATGCCGCCGAACACGAACACCGAGCGCCAGCCGAAACGCGGAATCAGCGCGGAAGCGATGAAGCCTCCGATGGCCGCGCCCACCGTGAAAAAGTTCGCCACCACCATCATCACGGTGACGCGCACGCGCGAGGGGCTGTACTCGCCCGCCAGCGCCATGGCGTTGGGCATGATGCCGCCCATGCCGATTCCCGCCAGCAGCCGGATGGCCAGTAACTCGTTGACCGATTCGGCGCGCGCCGTCCACAACGCGGCCAGCGAGAAATAGATGGACGCGAAGATCAACACGGGCCGGCGGCCGATCTTGTCCGCCAGCATGGAAAATCCGTACGAGCCGATGAGCACTCCCACCAGCGCGGCGCCCAACACGCGCCCCATCATGGCGCTGGGCACGTTGAATTCGCGAATTACCGCCGGCGCCACGTACCCCATGGCCTGCACGTCGAAGCCGTCCATGATCAGGCACAGGCCGCACAGCCCGAAGATGGTCCATTGGAATCCCCCCAGGCGGCTGGCGTCCACCAACGTGGCGATATTGACTTTGGCCGGAGATTCCACCTGAGCACACCATCATACCCATTCGGGTGTACTTTGAATCGGCCGCGCAGGCTAGAATGTATTAGGTCGAGTTTTGCGTTTGCCGGCATGAACATCACCGAACTTTTTATTAAGCGTCCGGTCATGACCGCCTTGGTCATGATTGCGATTGTTTTGTTTGGCATCGCGGGCTACCGCGCGCTCCCCGTCAGCGACCTTCCCAACGTGGATTATCCGACGGTGCAGGTGCAGGCTGCGTTGCCGGGCGCCAACCCCGAAACCATGGCTTCGGCCGTGGCCACTCCGCTGGAGCGCGAGTTCGCCACCGTCGCCGGCATCGACTCCATGACCTCGACCAGCAGTACTGGCTCCACCAACATCACCGTCCAGTTCTCGCTGGAGCGCAACATTGATGGCGCTGCCGCCGACATCCAAAGCGCCGTCGCCACCGCCCTGCGGAGGCTCCCGCCCGGGATGCCCGCTCCTCCCACGGTACGGAAAGTCAACCCGGCCGACCAGCCGGTGCTGTTCCTGACCATGTCGGCGCCCACGTTGCAGCTTTCCCAGGTGGATGAGTACGCCGAAAACCTGATGGCGCAGCGGATCTCCATGCTCAACGGCGTGGCCCAGGTTTTCGTGGTCGGAGGCCAGAAGTGGGCCATTCATGTCCAAATGGATCCCAGTCTACTGGCCGCGCGCCGCATTGGCATTGACGAAGTTCACTCGGCGCTCCAGAAACACAATGTGAATCAGCCGACCGGAACCCTGTGGGGGCGCAACCAGACCTTCACGGTGCGCGCCAACGGGCAGTTGATGACGGCGGAGGCCTTCCGCGACATGATTGTGGCCTACCGCAATGGCTCCCCTGTCCGCTTGCGCGATCTGGGCAATGTGATCGACAGCGTCCAGAACGACAAGGCTGCGATGTGGAGCTATTCGGAAAAAGGCGGCGAGCGGTCCATTGGACTGGCTGTCCAGCGCCAGCCGGGCACAAATACGGTGGAGGTGGTTGACCGCATCAAGGCTCTGCTGCCCACCTTCCGCGAGATGGTGCCGCCCTCCGTGAAATTCCACGTCGAGATGGACCGCTCCTTGCCGATTCTCGAGTCCGTCAACGACGTGAAATTGACGTTGATGCTCACCATGGGCCTGGTGGTTTTGGTGATCTTCCTGTTCCTGCGCAATGTGTCCGCCACGCTGATTCCCAGCCTCGCGCTGCCCATTTCCGTGGTCGGCACGTTCGCGGTGATGAGCCTGCTCGATTACTCGCTGGACAATCTGTCGCTGATGGCGCTGACACTTTCCGTGGGCTTCGTCGTGGACGACGCCATCGTGGTCCTGGAAAATATTGTCCGCCACATGGAAATGGGCAAGTCGCGCATGGAAGCGGCGCTCGAAGGCTCCCGGGAAATCGCCTTCACGGTGCTCTCGATGACCTTGTCGCTCGCCGCGGTGTTCATCCCGGTCATGTTCATGAGCGGCCTCATCGGCCGCCTGTTCCACGAATTCGCGGTCACTATCATGGTGTCCATTCTCATCTCCGGGTTGGTCTCCATCAGCCTGACGCCCATGCTGTGCAGCCGGTTCCTGAAGCCTCCCTCGGAAGACCACAATATTTTGTACCGGGCTTCGGAAAAAGTACTGCAAGGCATGACCTCGCTCTACGGCTGGACCTTGCGGGGCGTGATGCGGCACCGGCCTTTGACCATGCTGGTTGCCCTGGGCATCCTGGCCGCATCCATCTATCTCATGGGAATTACGCCCAAAGGTTTTATTCCGCCCACCGATACCGGCATGCTGTTCGGAAACCTGGAGGCGGGCCAGGACATCTCCTTCGACGCCATGAAAGAGACGCAGCAGCGGGCGGCCGATATCCTGGCGAAGGATCCCAATGTTGAGATTTTCGGTTCCTTCATTGGGGGTGGCGGTGGCGGCGGCAGCATGGCCGTCAATCAGGGCCGTTTCTTTATCAAGCTCAAGCCGCGCGACGAGCGCAAGCTGACTCCGGAACAGGTGATCGAGGAAATTCGGCCCAAACTCGCGCAGGTCACGGGAGCCCGCGTGGTCTTGCAGAACCCTCCACTGGTTCGGATCGGCGGCCAGATGTCGCGGGCTCTGTACCAGTTCACGCTGCAATCCACAGACCTGAAGGACCTCTACACGGCCGCCGCGGACTTCGAAAAGCGGCTGCGGGCGACGCCCGGCTTTATCGACGTCAACAGTGACTTGCAGATCGCCAGCCCCATCCTCAGCGTGGACATCGACCGTAACCGGGCCTCATCGTTGGGCGTTACCGAAGAGCAAATCGAAACCGCACTCAATGACGCTTACGGACAACCACAGGTCTCCTCGATTTACACCCAGGTGGATACCTACTGGGTGATCCTCGAAGTGAAGCCGGAATATCAACGCGACCCCAACGGACTGGGACTGCTGTACCTGCGCTCCACCAAAGGCAACTTGGTTCCGCTCAGCGCCGTTGCGTCTCTCAACCCTGGCGTCGGGCCCTTGACGGTCCAGCATTTTGGTGAGTTGCCGGCGATTACGATCTCGTTCAATACGCCGCCCGGCGTTTCTCTGGGTGAGGCCGTCGACCGCGTGCAGGAGCTGGCGCGCGAAACGCTGCCGGATTCGGTGAGCACCAAGTTCCAGGGAACCGCCGCGGCGTTCCAGGCATCTTTGCGCGGCATGGGCGTGTTGCTGGTGCTGGCCGTGCTGGTTATCTACCTGGTGCTGGGAATTCTGTACGAAAGCTTCATCCATCCCATCACGATTCTCTCCGGCTTGCCTTCGGCGGGACTGGGGGCCTTGGCGACGCTGTATCTGTTCCACAACGAACTCAATATTTATTCCTTCGTCGGCATCATCATGCTCATCGGCATCGTGAAAAAGAACGCCATCATGATGATCGACTTCGCTCTGGAAACCCAGCGGGAGCACGGCACTCCGCCGGCCGAAGCCATCGTCGAAGCCTGCCTGGTCCGCTTCCGGCCGATCATGATGACCACCATGTCGGCGCTGGTCGGCACCATGCCCATCGCCCTCGGCCTGGGTGCCGGCGGCGAAGCGCGCCGCCCCATGGGACTCGCCGTAGTCGGCGGCTTGGTGGTCTCGCAGTTGCTGACGCTCTACATTACCCCGGTCTTTTACACCTATATGGAACGTTTCCAGGGCTCCGGCAAGAAGAAGAGCAAAGATCGCAAGGCCACGCCGCATGCCGAAGTGCCGCTGGAAGTGGCGCTCAAAGCCTAAGTTCCTTCAGGAAACTGCCCCCCCCCCTTTACACTGTGTTTGTACTGGGTTACACTGATCATGACTTTTTACGAGTCCGTGCAAGGAGCACCCTGATGAGGAAACTTACGTCTTTGTTGTCTGCGTTTGCCGGAATGGCTTTGTTCACGCCGTTTGCGGCGTTGGCCGCCGATGTATCTGGGTCCGCCGTGCCACCGACTTTCGCCAAGGATGTCGCTCCCATCCTGCAGGAACGCTGCCAGGAATGCCATCGCAAGGGATCGATGGCTCCCATGTCGCTGGTGACCTACGAAGAAACGCGGCCATGGGCCAGGGCCATCAAGCAGCGCGTGGTCACGCGGCAGATGCCGCCGTGGCACCTCGACAAGACTGTCGGGGTGAAGCAGTTCAAGAACGATTTCTCATTGACCGACGAACAGATCAACACCATCTCGCGCTGGGTGGATTCCGGCGCGCCCATGGGCGACCCCAAGGACATGCCCGCCGCCAAGACCTGGCCGGCCGACAACGAATGGAAGGCCACCCAGGAACTGGGTCCGCCGGATTTGATCATCCGCTCGACGGCCTACACCATGCCCGCCCGTCATCAGGACGTGTGGTGGAGGGAGACCACCAGTATTCCGTTGACCGAAGCGCGTTGGATGCGCGTCGTGGAAGTCCGCCCCGGAGCGGCGGCCGGCCGCAAGATCACGCATCACGCCGTGGCCTACCTGGCGCAGGACGACCCCAAGGGCCTGGCCCCGGGAAGCGATCCCACGCTGAATTCGCGCGCGTATCTGATGGAATGGGCCATTGGAAAAGGGTACGACATGTACCGTCCCGACAGCGGGAAGTTGTTGTTGCCGGGCTCCAGTATCGCCTGGGACATCCACTATCACGCCGTGGGCGAAGAGCTGAAGGATAACGTTGAAATCGGCATCTGGCTTTACCCCAAAGGTCAGGAACCCAAGTACCGCACGTATTTGACGGCGTTCCCGGCGCTCAAGGGATTCCAGGCCAACTCGCCCACCAAGGCGGAAAGGCTCGTGGATATTCCGCCCAACACCATCGCGCAGAGCGACAACTATACGGTGCTGAAACAGGCCGCGCTGCTTGAAAACTTTCAACCGCACATGCATTTGCGCGGCAAGGCCATGTCGGTGGAAGCCATTCTGCCCGACGGCAGAATTGAGCAGATCAGCCATGTGGGCAATTTCAACTTCAATTGGATGACCAACTACATTTACTCCGACGATGCCGCGCCGCTGTTGCCCAGAGGCACCATGATTCACGTTACGGCCTGGTACGACAACACCCGGGGCAATCCGCGGAATCCCGATCCTGAACAGTGGGTGGGATACGGCGACCGGACCGTCGATGAAATGGGTCACGCCTGGATGAATGTCACCTACCTGAGCGACGAGGATTACAATTCCCTGCTGGTGAAGCGCAAGCAGAAGATGCAGGCGTCCAAGTAGGCATTCGGTAAGGGAAGAAGGATCACAACAGTGCGCGGTTGGATGTGCGCGGCATTGCTCGCGGCGGGAGTCTTGGTGTGGGAACAGCCGGCGTCTGGGCAGTATCTGCCCTCCGAGCCCAGCCATATTGCCGGCGACAGCGTGAGCGCTTCTTTCGAGGGTTGGTTTAAGAATCCGGACGGAACCATCAACCTGCTGTTTGGTTATTTCAACCGCAACCGCCAGCAGGAAGTGGATGTCCCCGTCGGTCCCAATAACCGCATCGAGCCCGGCGGCCCGGACCGGGGCCAGCCGACTCACTTCATGCCCGGCAGAGGCTGGGGCATGTTCGCCGTAAAAGTACCGGCCAACTTCGGCGAACAGAGGCTCACCTGGACATTAACCGCCAACGGCAAGACCACCTCGGTTCCCGGGTATCTTCACATCGATTACGAATTGTCGCCGCTGGTGGAAGCGGCTGTAGGCAACACGCCTCCCGAAATGGCCTTCGCCGAGCAGGGCCCGTGGATGCAAGGCCCGCACGGCGGGCTGACCGGCGCGGCCACGGCGAAAGTGGGAACTCCGGCGACCATCAGTGTTTGGGTTTCCGATGACGCCAAGTTCACAACGAACAATGGTGTCAGGCCGCGCGTCATGCCTCCCGCGGTGATCGTGCACTGGACCAAATTCCGCGGTCCGGGCGACGTTAAGTTTGCCAACGACCGCACACCGGCCAGTCCGGTGGAGCGTAAAGGCGCAAAGGCTGTCTTCAACGGGAAGGCCGATGCCACCGTGACGTTCAGCGAGCCGGGCGAATACATCCTCAACGCACAGGGCAACGATTACTCGGGTGATGGCGGCGCGGGATTCCAGTGTTGCTGGTCGAATGCGCAGGTCCAGGTCAACGTCACGCGTTGACCAGCGCCCAGGCAAAATCAACGCGGCGCGTTGACCATCACGCCTTGCACTTCCTCGATTTTTCCACTCTTCACTTTGAAAATTTCTCCCAGCAGGGCGGGACCCGCTCCGGCACGGCTTACGGTGCCGATGCTGAGCACCAGGCCGTGCTCCACGTCCACTACCGGAACGCGGCGTTTGGTCATGGCCGCTCCCTTTAGGAAATCCGCACCTAACTGCTCGCCATTGGCGAAGCGGTTGACCTCATCCGCGTACTTGCCGGAATAGAACGCATCCGTCACCGCGGTAAGGTCCTTGCGCATCATGCGGTCCGCCAGGGGCAGCAGTTGCAACAGCGCCACCGGCGGCACGGGAAGCTTCTCCGGCGCGAAGAACGGCGCCTGCCCTTTGCGCGCCACGATCGTTTCCACTTCGCTGATGGTCCTGCCGGCAATTTTAATGCGCAGCAGGAACGACACGGGCTGACCCGCTTCCTTCACCACCGCGTGCACGGCCGCCGCGCCGCCCTGCGGATCAAGCACATAGAGCTTATAGGTTGACGGCCCGGCGGTCTTCCAAAACCCCTCGCCAATCGGCTTGGCCTCACCGTTTTCGGTGAACTTCGCGGTGGGCGTCAGATTCAGCTTCGACGCGTCATGCCGCGACATCCGGAATAGGTAGCCGTCGAGCAGCCCGCGCAGACACTCCTTGCCGCAGACCTGCGCGTTGGCAAGCACGGAGGAAGCCGCCAGCAGGACGAGCCACCGCAGTTTCATGGAACTAACGCGCCGCGGGTGTCATGCGGAGTTTGCGGTATACCTGTGCCGCCTCCGGCCCCGCGAGGAAATCCAGAAACGTCTGCGCGGCCTGCTTGTCTTTCGTATGCGAGGAGAGATACGCCACCAGGCTCGGCGGCGTCGAGAATTCCTTGGGCAGAGCGCCCGCGTTGTCGACGCCTTCCGTCATCTCGCTGAGGAACGTGATACCCAGCTCGGCTTCGCCGTCGGACGTGGCTTTCATCGCCGCGGCGGCGTTGGCGGCGCGTTTCAGTTTCGGCTCGATCTCCTGCGTGAGACCCATGTTCTTCAACGCCAGATCGAAGTTGATGCCGGCGGCGGCGCTCTTAGGATCTGGATACACAATCGACTTCGCCGCGCGTAGCGACTTCTTCACGGCCTCCGGCGACGACATATCCGGCTTCGGCGCGCCCTTCTTGACGGCGACACCCAGCTCGATGCTCGCCAGCGGCTTCGCGCTCGCTTCCACCACGTGGCCTGACTTCAGCACTTCCTCAAGCGGCGTCTGTACGATGGGCACGTCCACTGCATCGCCGCGCGCCACCATCTGCCGCGATCCTGGCCCCGAGCCATACGTCGCCTTGACCTTGTAACCGGTCTTGCTCTCAAAGACGGGGATCAATTGCTCCAGCGCCACGCGGATGCCGCCGGGCGCGATCACGCCGATTTCGGTCTGCGCGAACGCGGCCACGGAATTCACAGCCGCCAGCGCGGCCAGCACCAACCAGCGTCTCGATGTCATGGGTTTCTCCTTCACGGCAAGTCCTATTCTAACGGCCCGGCTGCATTCTGTGGTGTTTATACGTCGCGGCGGCCGCGCCGGAGGACAAATAGTCAATCAGCGCCTTGGCGGCTTTGGCATCTTTGGCATGAGCCGACACGAAGGCAACCAGTCTGGTCGGCGGCGCGATGTCTAGTGGCAGCGGCCCGACGATATCGATTCCGGGCTCCCCGCCCAGCTCGCTCAGGAAGGTGACGCCGATTTCGGCTTCTCCGCGCGCGGTGATCTTCATCACCTCCGCGCCGACCACCGGCTTCAGTTTGGGTTTCACCTGCTCAGCGATGCCCAACTTTACCAGCATCTGGTCAAACGTGATTCCGGCCGCGGGTCCGCGCGCCGGATTGGGATACACCACGCTTTTGGCCGAGAGCAGCATGCGCTTCACCGCCTCCGCCGAAGAAATGTCTGGCTTGGGGGCGCCCTTCTTCACCGCCACGCCCACGCGCCCGCTCGCCAGGGGTTTCATCGACGCGGCCACGACGTGGCCGGACTTCACCACTTCGTCATAGGGCGCCTGCACGATGGGCACGTCGAACGGTTCCCCGTCAGCCACCTGCTTCTTGGTGACCAGCCCTGTCCCGTACGTCGGCTTCACCTTGTACCCGGTCTTTTTCTCGAACCCTGGAATCAGGTCGTCGATGGCGGCTTTGATTCCGATGGGAGCGATCAACGTGATTTCCGTCTGAGCGGCAACAGAAAGTGCAGCGCCTAGCAATAGGCCGAGTAGTTTCCTCATTTGTCCGATTATAAATGCGCCGGCGTGGCGCGCGTTTTCCGCCCGCTTTTCCCGTAGGGCGCCGAGCGCAGGAACACGTTCACTTCTTCCAGCGACCCAAAGAAACCGGCGAATGCATTGCCCAACCCCACCGGACGGCGCCGCGTCTGCCGGAAATCGCGCGGACGGAACTGGTCGGTGGAAGATATGGCCGCCGCGCCCATGGGCCGGTACTCGTGCGTGCCCTGCGCCCACGCGATACCCTGTTCTTGATCGATCCAGACGCCGAACCCCACGCTTCTAGTATGGCGTGACGATTACTTACCTGTGTCTTGCGGCTTGCCTTGGCCGGCTTGCCGGAGGACTCGCGCCGCGCGGGCGGGGTTGAACACGCCGCAGGAACAGAAGCGGGTCATATAGCTGGCGGCCTGTTCCGGCGTGCGGCGGCCTTCCTTCACCCAATCGATCATCTTCTTGGCCAGCGACTGGCTCACCATGCCGTGGCCGCACATCGTCGCGAGCATGAGAACGTCGTCGGAAGGGAGTTTTTCGGTCTTACCCTCGAAGCCCAACGAATAGCCGACGCTATGCCGCCGGATGCCCGCCGCGAAGCAGCATTGCTCGGCGCCGTCGACAGAGGTCGAGATGTTGATACTCAGTCCGAGGTCACGTTCTTTCACGGTCTTGACGAAGTCCTCGGCGGCCACGCGGCTGTCGAACACCGCGGCGACCGTCGTGAGCGTGTCCAGCCCATCGATCACGGCCTGAAAATCCGGCGTGATATCGCGATTCCAATGCGCCAGCGGGTTCATCCGCCGCGAGGGGCGCAGGGCTCCGCCGTGCGAGGCATCACCCAGATTGACGGGCTTAAAGGGTACGGCCATTTCCAGGAACTGCTTGAGCTTGGGCAGAGCGTCTTGGTCATTCCTGCCGCGCGCGCACATGGCGAAGACCACGTAGTCGTCGGCGAAACTCTCCGCCGGCCCAAAGCGATGAAGTGTATTGGTCATGTTTTTTCCAACAACGCCGCCTGCGCCACCCGGCCCAGTCCGATATTGGTCTTGGCGCGCTGTGGATGGTAGCCCAGGCGCTCGAGAATCGGCTCCACCACGTGATCCTCGCCGTTCTCATCGCAGCGGGTCCCTACACCTAGCGCGATCACCGTATCGATCCGCTTCTCGACATCCCACACCAGGCGGATGATTTCCTCGGTGCGCTCGGCGGGCACCTTGATCTCGACAATGGCCGAAAGTACGCGCTCGTTCATGATGTCCTCGCGGATCGTACCGGTCGCGACGTCGCTCATCAGCGAAGTCACCGGATTCCGCTTTTCGAACGCCACCCCGGCTTTCGCCAGCGCCCAGCACATCGTCTGAATATCCTTGAACGACGCACCGACTCCCGGCCGCCCGAACTCGATCGTGAATCCGGTCTCGCCGATGCCCACCCGCCCGCTGACGTCATTGGTCTTCACTTCTTCGGTGCCGCGTCCGTGCACGCCGGTCGATTCGTGCGGCACCCGCGGATCGGAAAACGCCCGCCGCACCGTGCGCGGCCACTTCAGTTCGTCTGGCTCAAAAGCGCCGGTGGGGCAGACGTCGGGCTCAGGATCGAAGCGCAGACGGAAGGCCTGAAACACCTTGCGCACCGTGCGGACGAACGTCGGATTCAAATGTTCTTGACTGAGCCCGTTGTAGCAGGTGTAACACTCGACGCACTCGTCGCGATTCACCGTTGCGCGGCGGATCTCAGGATCGATATAAATCGCGCCCACGGGACAAACGTAGGTGCAGTTGCCGCAGGCGACACACTTATCAGGATTGATTCTCATGCAATCTTGCGGCTGGCGTCAATCTTCATGAACAGGAGCGCGGCGATCACGCACAACACGCTGGTGAGGAAAAACGCCGAATTCCAGCCATAACCTTTCACCATGTTCGTTACCACCATCGCCGACAACGCTCCCCCGAGGTTGCCCACGGAATTCATCACCGCCGAAACCGATCCCGCGAAGTCACCGCCGATGTCCAACGGAATCGCCCACGAAATTCCCACCGTCCATTCCAACGCGAAGAACGCGATGGAGTAGAACGCCACGGAACCTTCGGGCGTGGTCGCCATGATGGCGGGAATGGTGGCCACGCCGGAAACCACAAAGCCCGCGATGGCTACCCAGCGCCGCGCCAGATTCACGTTCCCGGTGCGGTGCAGCACGTGATCGGAAAACCAGCCTCCCGCCAAATCCCCGAGCACGCCTGCAAACAAAGGTGAAAACGCATACAGGCCCATCTTCGCGATGGTGATGTGATGGACGTCGTTCAAATACGTGGGGAACCAATCCTGATACACATTCAGGTTGAAGTTGTAGCAGAAGTACATGACGGCCAGCACCCACAGGTTGCCGTGCGCGAAGATTGCCTTCCAGGGAACCGGCGCGTTGGAACGCTTGCGCCCGCCGCCGATCAGGTCGCGCTCGGCCTGATTGGTTGCATGGTGCTCTTCCGGCGTGTCGCGGTAGTAATAAAACCAGACAGCGGACCAGATGACCCCGATTGCGCCAAAGCCCCAAAACGCGGCGCGCCACCCGAACATGGGAATCACGCCGCTCCAGCGCAAACCGAAAACCGTGAAGCCGGCGAGAACCAGCGGCGTCAGCGCCCCGCCTAAGCGTGAACCCGCGTGGGTGACGCCTTGCGCGAAACCGCGTTCGGTCGGCAGCATCCAGCGCGCCAGCGAGCGCGTGGCAATCGGGAATGCGCCGGCTTCGCCCAGGCCGAAGAACACTTGAATGACGAGCATGGAAACCGCGTTCCACGCCAGCGCCGTAAGTCCGGTGAACAAACTCCACCAGGTGACCACCACGGTGAGCGCCCTGCGGGCTCCGTAGCGGTCGCCCAGCCACCCGCCCGGGATCTGGAACAGCGCGTACGCCAGACGGAAGCCAAAGGTGATCCATCCCATCATCACCAGCGAGATACCCAGTTCATCGCGAATCACCGGCCGCGCGACAGCCAGAATCTGCCGGTCCATGTACGTGATCATGTACGCCGCCACCGTCAGCCCGAGGACAATGTGGCGAATGCGCGTGGGGCGCATGCTGGAGCCTGACCCGGTGGAAGGGGGGGATTCGACCTTTGGTTGCATCACTCTATTCAAGCAGATTGCCGGCAACCGCGCACGGGCTTGGAGTGCAGCGGCGTTGCTCTAACTTGCTCTCGGCAGTACCTCGCGCTCGATCCGCGTGGCTGCGGTATCGCGCGCCAAATCCAGCTTGTAATCCAGTTGCAGCCCCAGCCAGAGATCGGGCGAGGTTCCGAAGTAGCGGGCTGGCCGGAGCGCCATCTAGCGCTAATGCCGCGAGTTTCATTCACGATTCCCGATACATGGTTGGGCGGGGCGTGCAGCGCGCGCGCCAGCGCATTAATTGATAATCCGAGCGGTGCCGCAGGATCTCACCTGGGTGAACCGGAGCTAATTTCGTTTTGCGGCCCGCCATATCGCCTTACGCAAGCAGATTGCGGATCAGAATGGCGGGGTGGACCCCCGTCGCGCCGGCCAGGTCATCCACTTGGTGCCGGCAGGAGGTGCCGACCGCCACCAGCACTTCGCCGGGCTTCATCGCCTTGACCGCCGGTAGCAGTTTCCGGTTCGCAATGGCTACCGAGACATCGTAGTGACCGGCGGCGTAACCGAACGAACCGGCCATGCCGCAGCAGCCGGCGTCAAGATCGACCACGGTGGTGGAAGGAATCTTCGCCAGCAGCGACTGCGTGGCCGCGAGCAGCCCCATGGATTTTTGATGACAATGTCCGTGCAGCAGGATCTTGCTCGGACCCGCGCGCAGCGGCAGATCCAGCGTTCCGGCGAATTCTTCCCACAGCAGGCACGCCTGCGCCACGGCGCGCGCTTTCTTCTGCTGCTCGCCACGCAGCAGCGACTGTGCGTCTTCCTTCAGAACGGAAAGGCAGCTCGGCTCGCAAAACAGGATTTTCTCGCCCCGTTGCGCGATGGGGTACAGCGCTTCCACCAACTGTCCGGCCGACTCGCGCGCTTCCGCCAGCAGTCCCTTCGAAATGAGTGGCCGCCCGCAGCAACCCGGGCGGATCACGTCCACCGCGCATCCTCCGCGCTCCAGCACTTCCAGCGCCGCCATGCCGATTTCCGGATCGTAGTGATTGGTGAACGTGTCGTTAAAGAGCGTGACGCGTTTGGCGCCCCTGGAATTCGCCCGCCCGGCCACCTGCTTGGCAAACGTGTTGTTCTTGAACTCGGGCAGCGTCCTGCGCGGGTCCACACCGAGCAGCTTCTTGTTCAGCGAAGTGCCGGCGATCCAATTCGCAATGGGCGCGAATGCGCTCGCCAGCGGAGCCATTTTCGCGATGCCACCCAGCGCCTTCGCGTGCAGAGGCGTGCCGTGCCGCGAATAGTAATCGGCCAGAAATTCACTCTTGAAGCGCGCCATATCCACGCCCACGGGACACTCGGCTTTGCAGGCGCGGCATTCCAGGCACAGGTCCAGAGCCTTGTACACGCCTTCGTCGCCCAGGCCGGCTTCGCCCAACTGCCCGGTCATGGCGAGGCGCAACGAGTTGGCGCGGCCGCGCGTGGAGTCGCCTTCATCGTGCGTGACCATGTAAGACGGGCACATGGTGCCGGACAACTTCTTGCGGCAGGCGCCCACGCCGCTGCACATCTCCACCGCGCCGCCCATGCCGCCGAATTCGCTGAAATCGAAATAAGTTTTGGGGTTCGGAGTCTTATAGCTCGCGCCAAAGCGCAGGTTGGTGGTCATCGGCGGCGAATTCACGATCTTGCCGGGATTGAAGAGTCCATTCGGGTCGAACGTCTGCTTGACCTGGCGGAACGCCTCATACAGTGTGTCGCCGAACATCTTGCGCATGAACGGCCCGCGCACCAGCCCGTCGCCGTGTTCGCCCGACAGCGCCCCGCCGTATTCGAGCACCAGATTCGCAACGTTATTGGCGATGCTTTCAAACTTCCGAATGCCCTCTTCGGTCTTCATGTTGACCACCGGGCGGACGTGCAGACAGCCCACCGATGCGTGCGCGTACACACCCGCCGTGGTTCCGTGCGCGTCAATGATCTTGAGAAACCTGCCGATGAACTCGCTTAACTTCTCCGGCGCGACGGCCGTGTCTTCCACAAATGAGATCGACTTGGCGTCCGACTTCATGGCTGTCGAGAGGCCCAGCGCCGATTCACGCAGGCTCCAGATGCGCGCCTGCGAAGGCAGATCCGTTTCCGTGTGGTAGTGGTAGCCCAGCTTGCGCTCGCGAAGATCGGCTTCCAGCGCCTGCATGCGCGGCGGTAGGTCTTCTTTGTTGTCGGCGTACATCTCCACGCACAGCGTCGATCCCGGATCGCCCTTCACGTATTTATTGCGGATGCTGTCCAGGTTCGCGTTCTGGCGGGTGGAATCGAGGATGGTCTTGTCCATCACTTCCACCGCCGAAGGCTTGTGGTTGAGGATCACCGGCGCGGCCGACAGCGACTCCAGCAGATGCTCGAACCCGATGACCATTACCGCTTTAGCCTTGGGCAGCGGGACCAGGTTGACCTTGGCTTCCAGAATCACACCGAGCGTGCCTTCCGAACCCACCATGATCCGCGCCAGATTCACCGGCTTCGTCTGATCGGCGAATTCGTCCAGATTGTAGCCGCCCACGCGGCGCAAAATCTTGGGATAGCGGCGGTCGATCTCAGCGGCGTGCTCGCGGGCCAGCCCCAGCACCGTACGGTAGCAGGCGGCCTCCAGCGTATCGCCGGTGGGAACCTGATCGCGCGGGATTTCGCGGAAATGCACGATGCTGCCATCGAAGAGCAGCACCGTCTGTTCCAGCACGTGGTCGATGGTCTTGCCGTACAATACGCTGCGCGCGCCGCAGGAGTTGTTGGACATCATGCCGCCAACGGTGGCGCGGCTGGCGGTGGAAATATCCGGAGCGAAGCGCAGACCGAGGTGCGCCAATTGTGCGTTCAGTTCGTCCAGCACGATGCCCGGCTGCACGCGCGCCCAGCGCTGCTCGGCATTCACTTCCAGCAGCTTGTTGTAGTACTTCGACGTATCGACCTGGAGGCCTTCGCCGATCGCCTGCCCAGCCTGCGACGTGCCGCCGCCGCGCATAGTGATGGGGCACTGGTAGCGCCCGCAAATCTCCACGATGCGGATGATGTCTTCGCGCGTCTTGGGGATGGCTACGCCCAGAGGCTTGATCAAATACACGCTGGCGTCGGTGGAATATAGCGATCGGGAGACTTCGTCGAAGCGGACTTCGCCTTCCAACTGCTGCTGGAGTTCGCGCTGGAAAGCCGCGCGGTCAATACGGGGTTCTAACTGCACCAGACTCAATTCACTGGCTCCTACGGGGAGAAACTACGAAGTGGACCACTTTTTCAAAGAGTAGCACATTGACTTTTTTGTGCCCCTCGCCATCTAATGAAATTCCATGCTCAAGCAAGATATTTTGACCCCCGCCCTGCTGCTGGATCTGGACGCCTTTGAGGCGAATCTCACGCGCATGATGGACCAGGCCACGCACTCTGGAAAGGCCCTGCGCCCGCACGCCAAAGCCCACAAGTGCGTCGAGATCGCCAAGCGTCAGCTCGCCGCCGGAGCCTGCGGCGTGTGCGTGGCCACGCTCGCCGAGGCCGAATTGATGTCGCAAGGCGGTATCAGCGGGCTCCTTCTGACGTCTCCCGTCGCCGATCCCCGCAAGATCGAGCGCATTGTTCAGACCGGTGCCCTGGTCGTGGTCGATCATCTTCAGCAGGTCGCGTGGTATCAAGCCGCCGCGCATAAAGCCGGCCGCCAGGTCAGTGTCTTAGTCGACCTCGACGTGGGCGACCACCGCACCGGTGCGGCGTCGTTCGAGCAGGCCGTGGCCATCGCGGAAGCGATCGATCGCGCGAGTCACCTGCAACTTCGTGGCCTACAGGCCTACGCCGCCGCGGGATCGCACATCATGCCGTACGAAGATCGCGTGTTGAACTCCCGGCAGACGTTTGCCCACGCCGGCGCGGTTCGGGATGCGCTAACAGGCAAGGGAATGCCGATCGAAATCATTTCCGGAGGCAGCACCGGAACCTGGCTGATTGACACGGCGCTCCCCGAGCCGACCGAGCTGCAAGTGGGTTCCTTCGTCCTGATGGACATGGATTACGGCCGCGCGGATGTGGATTTCCAGCGTGTCATCACGGTGCTGGGCACGGTGGTGAGCGCCAATCACCAGAGCTTCGTGACGGTGGACGCGGGCACCAAGTCGTTCTCTACAGACCGCGGCTACGGACCCGAAGCCGTGGGCGTTGCGGGCTCCAGCTTCCGCTTCGGCGGCGACGAGTTCGGCTGGCTGGATGTGGATAACCCCGCCAACCGCCCCCACCTTGGCGACAAGATCGAATTCATCCCGCCCCACTGCGACCCCACCGTGAACCTCTACAACCGCATCTACGCCCTCCGCGGCGATCAGGTGGAAGCCGTGTGGCCGGTGAAGGGGCTGACGGTGTAGCGGCGCCTTACTTGCCGCAACGCTTCCCCGGCCCAATCAGCGGGCTATACTCGATGTAGATGAACTTCGAGCAGGAAATCATCCGGCTACAGGACACGTTGGTTGTCGTGGCGGAGATCCAGCGCCGTCAGGCTGAGATTCAAAAGATGCAGGCTGAAGGTTTAGCGGTCCACGAACAGCGCATGAGTCACATCGACGAGCGTCTTTCGGAGATCACGGATAAACTGGACGGACTGATAGGCTTCATGGGCGGTAGCTTCGGCAAGAACTAGACCGGCCTCCTCTTACTTCTTCCCGCTTCCGCCCGCGATCAGCGCTTCCAGTTCCGCCGCGAATCCGGGGGCTTCCAGACCCGCCTGGGTCCAGTCGCGCACGATGTTCCCCTGCGGGTTGATGGCGAACAGGTGCGGCGCGTCGAAAGAAGGGTGCGCCGGCGTGGCGTTGAAATACCACATCGCGGTCTGTCCGGAGTCGAACAGAATCGGCGTAGTGGTCTTGGTTTCGGCGATGTACTTCGAGACGGTTGCCGTGTTGTCGGGCGGGACAACAATGGCTAACACCGCCACCCTGGCACCTAACTTGGGCTTGAGCTGCTCCAGCGTCTGGGCCACCAACTTGCAGTGCGGGCAGTCGGTCTTCATGAATTCGAGCAACAGCCAGCGTCCGCGGTAATCCAGAATGTCGAACGCCCGCAACGTGGAGTCAGGCAGGGCGAAGCTGGGGGCGCGCCGCCCGGAGAGACCCTGGCCCGTCGTCAAAAGCGCCATGCCCACGAACAGAACAACCAGTTTCTTCATTTCTACACCGTAGCACGCGACGTTTTGGAGGCCAGCGCCGCCAGCGATTCCTGGTACGGCGCCCGCGCCACTCCGTGCTCGCAGATGATCGCGGTTACATAGCGCGCCGGAGTGACATCGAACGCCGGATTCTGCACCGCGATATTTTCCGGAGCCACCGGCACGCCGAACACGTGCGTGACTTCCGTTGCCGGACGCTGCTCGATGGGAATTTGGTCGCCGGATTCCAGCGTCAGATCGAACGTTGAGACTGGAGCCGCCACGTAAAATGGCACGTCGTTCTCCTTGGCCAGCACGGCCACCGAGTAGGTCCCGATCTTGTTGGCGACGTCGCCGTTAGCGGCGATGCGGTCCGCGCCGACCACCACGCAGCCGATGCGGCCCGAGCGCAGGAAATGCCCGGCCATATTGTCGGTGATCAGCGTCGTGGGGATACCATCCTGCTGCAGCTCCCACGCCGTCAGCCGCGCGCCTTGCAGGAACGGGCGCGTTTCATCGGCGAAGACGTCGATTTTCTTGCCGGCTTCCACCGCCGCGCGGATCACACCCAGCGCCGTTCCGTAACCGGCCGTCGCCAGCGCCCCCGCGTTGCAATGTGTCAGCACGGTCTTTCCGTCCGGCACCAGAGGGGCCCCGTGTGTACCAATGGCACGGCACAACGCGATGTCCTCCACGCGCACCTGCTTGGCTTCGGCGATCATTTCGCGCAGAATCTCTTCGGAAGACCGGCCCTGAAGCCCCGCCATCAACCGCCGCATCCGCTCGATGCCCCAGAACAGATTCACCGCCGTCGGCCGCGTCGCCGCCAGTGTTTTGCAGACGGTGTCGAAGTCGGCGCCCTGCTGCACGCCCAGCGCCACGCCCATGGCCGCCGCCACGCCGATCGCCGGCGCCCCGCGGATCACCATCGTCTGAATCGCGTCGGCGACTTCCTCATACGTCCGGCACTCGACGAACACCTGCTGGTGTGGCAGCACCCGCTGATCGATCATCACCACGTGCCCGCCGGCGTCGTCCTCAATCCACTCGATTGTCTCGACCATCTTTTCCATTGTGACGCATACAAAAGGGCACTTATGGAAAAGTGGGGCGCACATGGCTAGCCGTCAGCGTCCACAAACGGCGCGCCGGTGCACGACTCGGGCGAGCCGGGCCAGTTCGACCCGCGGCATTTGCCGCGGTATTTTCCCAGGATGCGGCCGATCAACAGAATGAGGGGGAAGACGATCCGCTGTACGGCGCGGGGCGGAGCCGCCAGTAACTGCGTGTCGCGGTGCCGCCACAGCACGTGCGCCAAATAAAAGATCGATGGCCTGCGGTTCGGGCTCGCGTTGACAACCGCAAATATCCCCTGCAGATAGCGATCCAAGTCCACCGCCGGGATTACGTGGCCGCTGAACTCCAATCGATCGGTCGCCCACCCAGCGAGTCCAACTGCCCACACCTCGAATCGCGCTATCGTGGAAGTACTCTCGATTTTGAAAGCAGTGAATGTCCCGCAAGCATTTTGAGTGGAAGGTACGCCACAAGCAGATTCAACTGGGGGAGCGCACGCTCATCGTGGGCGTGTTAAACCTCACGCCCGATTCCTTCTCCGACGGCGGAATGTACGAGGACCCGGACCGCGCCTTCGCCCGCGCCATTGAACTCGAAAAGCAGGGCGCGGATATCATCGACATCGGCGCCGAGTCCACGCGCCCCGGTTCCACGCGCATTTCCGAAGCCGAAGAACTCCGCCGCCTGATCCCGGTTCTGAAGCGCCTGCGCAATAAGCTGACGGTCCCGATCTCCGTCGATACCTACAAAGCCGCCGTCGCGGAAAAGGCTTTGGAACTCGAGGCCGATATCATCAACGACCCCAGCGGCCTCACCATCGATCCGGATCTGCCGCGGGTGGTCATGCAGGCCGATGCCGGTCTGATCATCAACCACATGCGGGGCACGCCCGACACCTGGCTCAAGCTGCCGCCGCTCAAGAATCCGCTCACCAGCATCGCCGCCGAATTGGGAGCCGCCGTCCACCGCGCCGTCCGCGCCGGACTCGACCGCCGCCGGATCGCAATCGACCCGGGCCTGGGCTTCGGAAAACGCAAGGAACAGAACGCGGAAATTCTGGGCCGCCTGGACGAACTCGCGCGCCTGGATCTGCCTCTGTTGGTGGGGCCTTCGCGCAAACACTTCCTGTCCCGCGAAAACCCCGTGGAGACCGAGTTCGCCACCGCCGCCGCGGTCACTGCGGCCATTTTGCACGGTGCACACATGGTGCGGGTTCATGATGTCCAGGAAATGAAAGCGGTGGTGGAGGTCGCCGACGAAATCGCGCACGCCCGCGCCGATGCCGCCGCTACCGCCGTTGGCAACGCGGGCAGTAGTGGGTCCCGCGCTGGATCACGGTAATTTTCCGGATCGGCGTGCCGCACACCTTGCACGGTTCGCCTTCGCGTCCGTAGGCCTGGTGCTCCAACTGAAACCAGCCGCGATTGCCTTCCGCATCCACATAGTCTGAAATCGAAGACCCGCCCAGCCGGATAGCCCGCGCCAGAATCTCGCGCATGTGCAAATGAATTGCCGCCGCCTTCGCTTTCGTCAGCCGCGAAGCGATCGTCAACGGATGCACACCGGCGGCAAACAACGTTTCGTCCACGTAAATGTTCCCCATGCCGGCCAGGAACGTCTGGTTCAGCAGCAGCGCCTTGATCTTGCTCTTGCGCCTCTTCAAGCGCGCCTGAAACTCCTCCAGGCTGACCTCGAGTGGCTCCGGACCCAGATGGCTCAGATCGTGGTTCCACAAGATCCGCCCGAACTGGCGCGGATCGTCATATATAAGAGTGCCGGTGAGCGTCCCCGCATCGAGGGTGAATTGCCCATAAGTATGCTTGCCCGGGGCGGAGTCCAGCAGCAGCCGGCCCGTCATCCCCAGATGCACGGTCAACTTGCCCCGGTCGAGCGCGATCTCGATAAACTTCCCGCGCCGCTGGACGGACTGAATGGTACGGCCCGTGACTTTTCGCGCCAGCACCTTGCGATTGCCGGGCGTCACGAATCGCGACGAGAACTCCGCCGCCACGATCCGCCGCCCCGGCAGATGGGGCGTGAGCGTCCGCACGACGGTTTCGACTTCGGGTAGCTCAGGCAATTAAGAGATGTCCACGTTACTACACATCCACCAAAATCCCGCCGGCTTCGACCTTCACCGGATAGGTTGCCTGCCTGAGTTGGTCGCGCGTTTCGCACACTCCGGTCCGGCAGTCGAACTCCCAGGCATGGAACGGGCAGGCGAGAATGTGTCCCTCCAGCGCACCGTGGCCCAGCGGTCCGCCGGAGTGCGGGCAGATGCCGTCCATCGCGTACAGCGTCCCGTTCACGTTGCAGACCGCCACGGCATCGTCCCCCAACCGGAAATGCAGCGCCGATCCCGGCGGCAACAGCCGCAGATCACCCACTTTTTGGAAGGCCATCAGGATTCCTCCAGTAGCGGTGTTTTGTATTTCGGCTTCTTTCGCACAGTCTTGGAATCGATTGGATGGGAAGGCTTTACCGTCCCCACACGCTCCCGTGCGATGGCCCGGACTTCCTTGGACTGGTCGAATTTCACGCGGTTCGGTACCTTCTTGCGGCGTGTCATGTTTAAGGCAGCGTCTCGCGCTATGCTATCCTAACGAATAAGGAGGCCGCATATGTTACGTTCAATCGGCTTGCCGGAGCTGGTGGTTATTTTGGTGATCGCCGTCGTGCTGTTCGGTGGCAAGAAGATTCCTGAACTTGCCAAAGGCTTAGGCGAAGGCATACGCAACTTCAAAGATTCTTTGAAGGGCGATGCGTCTGCAACTACCCCCGACGACAAGAAGCAGGCATAGAGCCCTTCCTGGCGGTGTTCGCAGTTCGAACCTGTCTTAATCGGTAATTTCTAACACAAGCAAAAACCCCGCGCTGGCGCATCGGCCTCGCGGGGTTTTCTGCTGTGGAAAACGCCGGCCTACTTCTTCTCCCCCTATTTCTTCTTGGGCGGAACGATGGCGTCCTTGACGGCCTTGGCCACGCGGAACTTAACCACCTTCTTGGCCGGAATCTTGATGGTTTCGCCGGTCGCCGGGTTGCGGCCCATGCGCGCTTTACGGTCCACTCTTACCAGGCGCCCAATACCCGGCAGAACACTCACGCCGCTCTTCTTGGTTTCGGCGATGCTCATGTTGGCATATTCGGTCACGAAGGCTTTCGCCGCCTTGGCGGACACGCCGGTCTTGGCGGCCAATGCCTTGATAAACTGCGACTGCGTCATCTTTGCTGCCATAGATCTCCTTTTTGAAACGAACTCTCCCAGAATGTACGATTTCACTGCGCGCCGGCTTCGCGGGAACCGCGACTGGAGCGCATTTACTACTGCATGATAAAGGATGCGTATTCGCGCTGTAAAGAGAAAACTGCAAAAAAGCCGATTTTTATTGGGTTTCCTGCGCATCGCGCCGCCGCGCCCGGCTTGCTATGCTAACTAGCGAAGCGCCATGAGCGAGCTACAAGAACAACTCGCGGCCTTGCGCCAGCGCCTGGCGAAGGTCATGGAATCCTCGCAAGGCCCGCGCGAAACGCCCGTTTTTCAAGGGGTTTCCGCAAATTCCTTCCCGGCCCGGGAAGCGCTTCCCGGACAGGAAATCGAGACCGGATTGGGAAAACATTACGAGACAGAAACGTTTTATGCCCGCCACCGCCGCCACGGCTCCGCCGCGATCGGTTCGCTCGCGGAATTGCCTCACGATCTTCTGGAAACCATTTCCGGCGGCGCGATCCGCGGCGTTCCGCCCGCCGAGTGGGCGTTCCTCGACACCGAGACCACGGGCCTCGCCGGAGGCACCGGCACGTGCGCGTTCCTGGTCGGCGTCGGCCGCATCACGCCGGAAGGTTTCCGCGTCCGCCAGTTCTTCATGCGCGATTACGGCGAGGAAGCCAGCATGCTCAGCGCGCTCGCCTCCCATCTGGAACCCTGCCGCGTCCTGATCACCTATAACGGCCGCACCTTCGACCAGCCGCTGCTGGAAACGCGTTATCGCCTGAACCGCGCCCGTCCGCCGTTCACCCGCATGGAGCATCTGGACCTCCTGTTCGGCTCGCGCCGCCTGTGGAAATTGCGTTACGAGAGCTGCCGGCTGATCCAACTCGAACAACAGGTCCTGGGCTTCGAGCGCCAGGGCGACGTGGCCGGCGCCATGATCCCCTCCATTTATTTCGATTACGTGCGAACCGGAGAGATGGCCCGCCTGCTGCCCGTCTTCCAGCACAATGTGCTGGATATCGTGACCCTGGCGTGCCTGACCGGCATCGTGCCCTATGCGTTCAAAGACCCCGCGACTGCCCCCCTGCGCCATGGCTCCGAGATGGCCGGCATCGCCCGCTGGCTGCGCGACGCCGGAGAACTGGAGCAGGCTTGCTCCCTGTTCCGGCGCGCCGTGGACGCTGGTCTTCCCGACGCCATCCTGTTCCGGACGCTGTGGGATATCGCCGCTCTCGAACGCAAGCTCGCACGAGACCCAGCGGCGCTCGCAGTCTGGAATGACCTGGCCGGCTGCCGGAATCCGTTCCGCATTCGCGCCCTGGAAGAACTCGCCAAACATCACGAGCACCGCACCAAGGACCGCGCCCTGGCCCTGGATCTGACCCGCCGGGCTCTATCGCTCGAACCGTCGGCCGCGCTCCGTAAACGCGAGGAACGCCTGCGGAAGCGTACTGGAGTTCGGCCGCGAAGTCCGCTCTAGATTGTGATAGTATTCTGGGCGAAAGCATTTTCTGGGCACAGGAGACCTGCTTTGCGAAACAAGATTGTTTTCGCCCTCTTAGTCCTCGGCGCGGCGGCTTCCGTGTGGGCTCACCATTCCACTACCGCGGTTTTCGACGTGGCTAAGAGAGTGGCAGTGACCGGTACGCTCACTAAGGTCGATTGGGTGAATCCGCATATCGTGGTGCTGGTCGATGCCCAAGGCAACCACGGCAATGTGGACGCCTGGCGGTTCGAGAGCAATCCGCCGTCATGGTTCCGCAGGGTCTCGGTGGGCCGCCAGGATTTCGCGAAAGCGATTGGACAGACGGTAGTCGTGGAGGCGAACCCGGCCAAGGACGGAACTTTGTACGGCTATCTGGTCAGAATCAAGTATCAAGACGGTACTTCGTTAGAGATCGTACCGGAGCAGTCCGGCAAGCGGGAAACAGCGGCCAAATAGCCAAATAGATAGAAGGAGAGGCAGCCATGCAGCGTTTCTATTATGCGATGACGGCGATGCTCATCATTCCCGCGCTGGCGGCGGCACAGCAAAAGACAGCCGGGAAGCCAGATGGCGAAAGAGCCCATCCCGACTTGAGCGGGCTATGGGCGTATACCATCGGCCTGCCGCCGGCCGCTCTAAAGAAAGAGGCCAACGGTTCGGTGGCGATCAAAGAGATTGACCGCGGCCTGGCGCTGCCGAAATCCGCGCCGGTGCTGGGAGCGCTGGCTTCCACCCCCGCGCCTTCCTACAAGCCCGAATTCCAGGCGAAGGTGAAGAATCTTTTCGACAATGAGAGCAAACTGGAACCCGTGTTTTATTGCGGCAAGCCGGGAGTTCCGCGCGTCGGGCCGCCGCGTAAGATCGTGCAGTTACCGGGTGAGATGATCTTCTTCTACGAAGATATTTCGGGAGATCCATATCGCATCATCCCCACCGGCGGCCGCACGCATCGCGCCAATGGGAATCCCTCCGCCTACGGCGACTCCGTGGCCCACTGGGAGGGCGGCACGCTGGTAGTGGACGTCACCAATTTCGTGGACGATACCTGGTTCGGCGAAGGCGGCTACCTCCACACGGACGCCATGCGCGTAACCGAGCGCTTGTGGCGGGTCGGCCCGAATCTGGCGTATCAGGTTACGGTGGCGGATCCCAAGGTTCTCACCGCTCCCTGGACCCTGCCGGCGCGTCTAGTGAAGCCTTCCACGGATCCGTTGGAAGAGTCACCCAAATGCGTGGAAGACGATGGCCACCGGTTGCTGAACAACGACCATCACGGGCAGCGCTAGCCCGCAAAGGGTGCGGCGGCACCCTCATTACCGGCAAGTAACGCTGCCGACGCGCTCCGTTTTGCGGGCTGTTACTCAGAAGCCCCGCCGCGCGCGGACCATCGCGACCGCAATATTCAGGATCAGCAAAGGAATCCCGACCCAGATCATCTCGCTCGCCAGCACGGATAGCCCTCGCTCGGAAAAGAACCCCAGGCCCAGTGGCGACACCTTAACCGGTGTCACGGGAAAGAAGAAGCGCTCACTGCTGAAGGGAGCGAAAAACGCCACGCCGCGGCCGCCGTTGGTCAAGGCGTCCAGAAACCCGTGCGACGCCGTCGCCACCGCCAGACAAGCAGCGGTCCTGATCCACCCCCAACGGACCCCGCTCCAAGCGGCTCCCACCAACCCGATGGCACACGCGAACGCCAGCGAATGCGTCAGCCCCCAGTGACCCAGCATGCCGCCATAGGGAATCCCTGTGTACAAGCCCGTGTACAAGCCAATGACATCGGCATCCGGCAGTACGGCCGCAAAGGCAGCGGCGTACGAAAGCACCCTCCGCTGCGGACCTGGAACGGCGATCCGCGTGATCATCGCCCCGGCGATGGCATGCGTGAAAATCGTGGGCATCCCTTATGACAGGATGCCACGCCGCCGCGACGCCAGAACCCTCTTGTGATAGTATTCGGCAAAGGAGACCAGCCTTGCGAAACAGGATTGTGACGGCTCTCTTGGTCCTCTGCGCGGCGGCTTCCCTGTGGGCTCACCATTCCACCACCGCGGTCTTCGACTTGTCTAAAAAAGTGACGGTGACCGGAACGCTCACGAAAGTCGACTGGGTGAATCCGCACATTGTGTTGTCGGTCGACGGCAAGGGCAACAGCGGCGCCGTCGAAGCCTGGCGGTTCGAAGGCAGCCCGCCGTCGTGGTTCCGCAGGGTCTCGATTGGCCGCCAGGATTTCGCGAAGGCCATCGGACAGACGGTGACCATCGAGGCAAACCCCGCTAAGGACGGAACTCTCTACGCCTATCTGGTGCGGATCAAGTACGAGGACGGCACGGCCCTGGAAATCGTGCCGGATCAGAAATAGAGGAGCCCACTATGAAGCGTCTCTACCAAGTCATAACCGTCGTCCTCATGGTTGCCGCCCTGACGGCGGGACAGCAACCAGCGGCAAAGCAGCCCCCTCCCGATCTCAGCGGAGTGTGGGCGTTTACCATCGACCTGCCGCCGGCCGCGTTAAAGAAAGAAGTCAACGGTACCGTGGCGATTCAAAAGATCGACCGCGGCCTGGCGCTGCCGAAATCGGCGCCCGTGCCGGGAGCGCTGCCCTCCACTCCGGCGCCATCCTACAAACCCGAATTCCAGGCGAAAGTGAAGAACCTGTTCGACAACGAAAGTAAGCTGGACCCCGTGTTTTACTGCGGCAAGCCGGGCATTCCCCGCATCGGCGCGCCGCGCAAAATCGTCCAGCTGGCTAGCGAGATGATCTTCTTCTACGAAGATATTTCGGGAGATCCCTATCGCATCATCCCCACCGGCGGCCGCACGCACCGCGTGAATGGCAATCCCGCCGCTTATGGCGATTCCGTGGCCCACTGGGAGGGCGGCACGCTGGTCGTGGACGTCACCAATTTCGTGGACGATACCTGGTTCGGGGAAGGCGGCTATCTCCACAGCGACGCCATGCATGTGACCGAACGCTTGTGGCGGGTCGGCCCGAATCTGGCGTATCAGGCGGTGGTGGAGGACCCCAAGGTGCTCACCGCTCCCTGGGTCGCGCCCGCGCGCCTGGTGAAGCCTTCGACAGAGCCCCTGGAAGAATCGCCCAAATGCGTGGAGGACGATGGCCATCGGCTCCTGAACAACGACCATCACGTGCAGCGCTAACCTGCATTTCTCACAACGTCCCAAGGTAGATCAGAAAGAGCCATACCGGGGCCCAGCGTGGAGCCGGCTTTAGCCTGCAACGGAGGCTTCAGCCTCCGCAGCGGTATAACCACACTTCGAACCGGAGGCTCAAGCCCGCTCCACGTTGGGATCTGCTCCTCCGTAAGCAATCTCGTGTGCGAAATGCAGCGCTAAGCCGGCCGGTTAGTGCGTTTCCGGAGTAAATTCCGGAGGCAGATCGGAACCCTTGCCGAAGAAATACTCTTCCATCTGCTTGAGGATGAATTCCTGGTGCTCGGGCAGACCCAGGTTGAGCCGGTACTCGTTCATGATCATCTTCATGTGTTCCACCCAGCCCCGCCACGCCTCTTTCGATACGTTCTCGTAGATGCGTTTGCCTAACGGGTGAGTGTCGAAGGGAGTTTCGTCAAGACCCGGCAATTCCTTCTGCAACTTCACGCAAAACACCGTGCGCCCGGAAGCGCCCGCGGCTGCGTTCGTATTCTGGTCTGCCATAACTTCAGGATAGCGAACCCGGTTCTCCCGCCGCTCTAAGAAGCCGCGGACTCATCCGTCTTGGTGCGCTTGGCTTTGACCGCGTTCAAATACTCGGAGAGCTTTAACGGCGGCCGCGCGCCCTTTTCCATGTGGCGCTGGACGGCTTTCTGCTACCGCTTCAGCGTGTCGCGCTTATTCGACTCGCGCAGGCTGCAACTTTCGATATCCAGGAGCAGCTCAATCTCCCACGGCCAGAAGGTGTTGCGCTGCATGTTGCCGCGAAGCAGCTCTTGAATCAGGCGGTTAAACTGCGCCAGAACGGCTTCGCTGTCGGGAAGGGGATCGACCATATCGGAGTTACTTTCCATAGGATATCAGTTCATCCGTCCCAAATACCCGTGAATTGCCTGTACTTGCTTTACAATTGCGTCGCGGTCGGGTGCGGCGGGTTCCAGCGCGAGATATTTCTCCAAATCCCTTTGCGCTTCGCGCAAGCGCTTTAACTCCATCTCGAGCAACCCCCGTTGCTTGTACCAGGCGGCGACATCCGGCACCCCGATCAACAGCCAATCCAGGGTAGTGACCGCGCGGGCCCAATCCCGGCGCTGTAAGTACACTCCGCGCAGGTTCTGCAACATGCGGATGGCGATGTCTTTCTTGGTTGCACGGCGCAGCAGGGCGGGATCGGCAACCGTGGCCCCCGCCAGCGCGTAACAGTCGCGCGTGGTGATGCTGTTGCCCTTGTACGGATCAATGTACGTGGAATAGTTGCCGTCGTCGAACTGAATCACGAAATAGCGCGGCAGACTGATCCCGTACACCGGCATGGCCAGCCGCCGGGCGATTTCCATATACATCACCGATAAGGTGATGGGGATGCCTGTACGCCGCGCCAACACTTCATTGAGGCAACTGTTGCGGGAATCGAAAAAATTCTCTTCGTTGCCGTGGAAGCCCAGTTCATCGAACAGGAAGCGCTGCGCGGTCTCCACGAAGTCGCGGCCGTCATTGAAATTGCGCAGCCGGTCTCCCAACTGGGATGCCAATTCATTGAGCTTCTCGAGCCACGGCTCGGCCTCCAGATCCGGCGTGTCGATGGTGGCCAGTTCCAGGGCGGCGCGGTCCAGGCGGCCTTTGGGAGGATCTTCTTCCAGCAGGTGGCGCAGGTGATTCACGGGTTCAACCCCATTTTAGCCGCGAGATTCTACCCGGCGCCGCTGAACGTCTAACCGGCCGTCGTCTATCCGGCCAACGACAGGTACCGGAATCCCGCCTTGGCCAGACGGGCGCGGTCCAAATGGTTGCGGCCATCCAGCACCACGGGCAGGCGCATGCTGCTCTTGATCGATTCCCAATCCAGATCGCGGTACTGTTTCCATTCCGTCACCAGCACCACGGCATCGGCATCTTTGGCCACCGCCTCCGGCGTCGCGCAGAGAGTTATGTCGATATCCGGATACTGTTCGAGGAACCGCTCCATGGCCACCGGGTCGTGCGCCTTCACGCGCGCGCCACGCTCGATCAGCTTGCGTGCGATATCCAGCGCCGGCGCTTCGCGCAGATCGTCGGTATCTGGTTTGAAGGCCAGCCCCAGCAACCCCACCGTGCGCCCCTTCAAGATTTTCAGCTCGTCGAGCAGCTTCTCCACCACGCGCTCGCGCTGCTTGCGGTTGGTTTCCCGCGCGGCCTTTACGATGCTGGCGTCCAGTCCGTATTCGCTGGCAGTCGCCACCAGCGCGGCGGTATCCTTGCCGAAGCACGAGCCGCCCCAGCCGATGCCCGCTTGCAGGAATCGCGTGCCGATGCGCGCGTCCAGGCCAATGCCCTTGGCCACCTGCGTGATATCGGCGCCCACCTTCTCGGCGAGCTGCCCGATTTCGTTGATGTAGCTGATTTTCAGCGCCAGGAACGCATTCGCCGCGTACTTGATCAATTCTGCCGAAGCCAGGTCCGCTGAAATCAGCGGCACCGCGCCCATGCGCTCGGGGCGCGGCAAATACCAGGGCGCCTTGAAGGACTGCTCCAGCAGCGGGCGGTACAACGAATACATCACCTCACCCGTACGTTGGTTATCTGAACCCACCACCACGCGGTCCGGATACAGGCTGTCGAAGATCGCAGAGCCCTCGCGCAAGAACTCCGGGTTCGAGGCGACAGCGAATCTTCCGTTGGCCTTCTGGCCGGTACGCTTCTCATAGGCTTCGCGCACGATCGACTCTACCCAGTTCCCGCTGCCGATTGGCACCGTCGATTTGTTCACGACGACGACGAAGTCTTCGGCCACATGCTCGCCGATCCCGCGCGCCGCCGCTTCCAGATATTTCAGGTCCGGAGCGCCCGTGGAAGAAGGCGGGGTTCCCACCGCAATGAACACCACCCGCGATTGTGGAATCGCCTCGCCGTATTGCGTGGTGAAGGAAAGATTGTGTTTCGCGTCCGCCAAAAAATCGCCCAGGTGCGGTTCATAAAACGGGATCTTGCCCGCCTGCAAAGCCTTGACCTTGCGCTCGTCGGCATCGACGCAAGTGACCTTGTGGCCCAAATAAGCCAAGCACGCCCCCGTGGTCAATCCCACATATCCGGTACCGATGATCGAAACGTTCATAGCGTTAGACTTGATTCTCCATTTTAGCGGCTTCCTATTTGGGCAGCCTCGCGCATCCATCGGCTAACCTGAACAAATGCGGCGTCTCGCGGCCGGACTGGCGCAAACTTTCCGATACTGGATGCAGACCGAGGTACATGTCTACGCTTTCTCCGTGGCCGCCAATGTTCTTCTATCGTTCTTTCCGTTCTTAATCGTTATGCTGTCTTTTTCGCGGCGCGTTTTTGGCGAGCAAACGGCAGTGGAGGCGATCGATCTGGCGCTACGCGATTTCTTTCCCGATGCCCTGGGCCAGTTCCTGCACAGAAATTTGCCCCAGACCGGTTCCGTCGCGGCCGTCTCCATCGTTCTGCTTCTGTTCACCGCCAACGGAATTTTCGAGCCCTTGGAAGTCGCCCTGAACCGCATTTGGGGCATTTCCAGGAACCGCAGCTTCTTTCGCAATCAAATCGTCAGTTTGGGATTAATCTTTAGCTGCGGAGCTTTGAGCTTACTCTCCTTGATGTTGACGGCACTCGGTCAGCAGTCGCTGCGCGCGGGCCTGTCGCCGGATGGTCTTGGCAGCAGCGGATTCCGGGCCCTTATCGGCGGCAGCACGGCTGTCGCGTCCATGCTGTTCTTCAAACTCGCCGCCGTGCCGTTGGCCGTGCTGGTTCTCTTTCTCATCTACCGCTATCTCCCTAACGGACGCACGCCGCTAAACCGTGTGCTCCCGGCCGCGATCTTCGTCGGGCTGCTGATGGAACTGCTCAAGTACCTCAACGCGCTGGTGTGGCCCTCGTTTCAACGCAAACTGGCCAACGAGTACGGCGTCTTCCAATATTCGGTAACCCTGATCCTCCTGGGTTTCCTGGCCTCGATGCTGGTCCTGGCCGGAGCCGAGTGGGCCGCCCGCGGCCACCGGCTCGACAGAATTCCTGACCAGGTATTCACCAAGGAAGGCGGCCATGCCTGAGCGCGCGCTTGCGCCTGAACGATGGCTCGCCGTAGTCACCGGAGCCTCCAGCGGCATCGGCGAAGCCTTTGCGCGCCAGTTAGCCGCGCGCGGGTACGATTTGTTGCTCACCGCGCGCCGCGAAGACCGTCTGCGCCACCTGGCCGATGAGCTTTCCGCCGCGCATCAGGTGTCTGTCGAAATATTTCCCGCCGATCTCACCGAAGATCAACCGCGCGCCGCGTTGGCCGGGCGCATCCGCACTTCACCCGATTTCGGACTCCTCGTCAACAATGCCGGCTTCGGCAGCAAAGGGCTGTTTCACCAGGCGGGCCTGCTGGATCAGGATCAGATGCACCGGCTGCATGTTTTGACACCTTTGGCGCTATCTCATGCGGCTCTCGAAAACCTGCTGGCGCGTGGGGACGCCGCTGGCCGCCGCGGCATCATCAACGTGTCCTCCGTGGCCGGTTTCGAACAGTCGCCTTCCAACGTCAGCTACTGCGCCACCAAAGCCTGGCTGACCAGTTTCACCGAGGGCCTGGCCATCGAACTGGAACTGCAGCGGTCTCCCGTAAAAGTACAGGCACTGTGCCCGGGCTTCACTTATTCGGAATTCCACGACGTCCTCGGCATGGACCGCGGTGCCATCCCGAAGCAGTTCTGGCTCGCCGCCGATTTCGTGGTCGCCGAATCGCTGCGCGCCTTCGACCGCGGCCAGCTCATCGTGATCCCCGGCTGGCGCTACAAGATCCTGTCGGCTTTCCTGCGCGCTGTCCCCGGGCCGCTGATGCGCCGCATCTCCGCCGCTGCGGCACGCCGCTTCCGCAAACCGAAGCAGTAAACTGTACTCAACCCGCACGGCGTTCCCTAGACTGGTGGTCGCATGGGCAACGGAGCGGTAGAACTGGGACACCAGCTTGAAGGTCCGGGACGTGCTCAAGAAGTTGCGAAGCGATGGCTGGCGATTGAAGAATCAGGAAGGTAGTCACCGCCAGTTTGTTCATCCGACGAAGCCGTGAAAAGTTACGGTTGCCGGACACGAGTCCGACGAGATGCCGCCGAAGACGCTCAAGTCTATAATGAAGCAGGCGGAAATTCCATGAACAAGTTCCCGGTTCTTTTTGAAAAGTCCTCCACCGGTTATGGTGCGTACGCTCCTGATCTGCCAGGCTGCGTGGCGACAGGCCGGACGCTGGAAGAGACCAGAGATCGAATGGCCAAGGCGATGGAAATGCACCTTTCCGCGATGCGGGAGGACGGCGACCCAATTCCCGAACCATCGCACTTCGAACTCGTGGAAGCACTGTAAACTAATCCCGGCCCGGTTTTCGGCGATCTGATCGGCTTCAATACGCCATCGCGTAACAGTCGCGGCGCGGATCCGCCCCCGCGATGCGGTTGCCGCTGGCCGGATCGATCAGCACCGCCGTCGCGCAGCTCGCGATGCTGAACGGCCGGATCTTGTTCACCTCGTGACCGCGCGCCTTCAACTCCTGGAAAACGGCGTCTGGAATCGTTTCTTCCAGATTCAGCTTATTGAACCCCGCGTCGTGCGGCCAGAACGAGCCGAAGAAGTGCAGCGTCTGCGCGCGCGGCCACGCAAAGGCTTCGTGCAGATTTGGATACCAGTCCGGCCAAAACTCCACGATGTTCAGGAATGCCTGGAGAATGGTCTGATCCTGATTGTCTCCTCCCGGAGTGCCCAGGGCCATGAACGGCTGGCCGTCGCGCAAGACAATGCTCGGGGTGAGGGTATAGCGCGGCCGGGCGCGCGGCCGCAGTTGAGCGGCGCGAGTCTTATCCAGCCAGAACTGCTCGCCCCGCACGCTCATGCTGATGCCGGTTTTCCCCAGAATCACGCCGCCGCCGATCCAGCCTCCGCTGGGCGTGCTGTCGAACATATTGCCGTCTTTGTCGATGATCGCGATGTGCGTGGTGTCGCGGCTCGCGCCGCGCAGCGGTTCGGCATTCGCGGCAATGGTACCCGGACTGGATCCGTCGGCGATGTTGGCCTTCCAGTAGTTCCACTCCTTCACCTTGGAGTCGAACGCCAGCGGGTTTCCGGCCACGAAGGCGCGCGACGCATGGCGCGGATCGATCAATTGGGCGCGTTCGCCCGCGTAAGCCTTCGACAATAATCCCTCGGCCGGCGTCTGCACGAACAGCGGATCGCCATAATACGTGTCGCGGTCCGCGTAAGCCAGTTTCAACGCCTCCACCACCGTGTGGATATAATCCGCGCTGTTGTGCTTCATCGCCTTCAGATCGAAGCGCTCCAGGATGTTCAGCGCCTGCAGCAGCACCGGCCCCTGGCTTCCGAACGCATGCTTGTAGACCTGATAACCGCGGTAGTTGGCCGTGGCGGGCTCTTCCAGCTTGGCGAAGAACTCCGCGAAGTCCGCGAGCTGGAACGGAGCCTGGTGCTGCTCGAGAAACGCCACCATCTCGCGCGCGATATCGCCCTTGTAGAACCGGTCGCGCGCCGCGGCAATCGCGGCTTTCCGGCCTTTGCGGCGGGCCGCCCGTTCGGCTTCCACCATGCGCTTAAGCGTGTGCGCGAGAGTGGGCAGTTTAATAGTCTCGCCGGCGCTGTACAACGAGCCATCCGGCTTCAGCCAATAGGCCCCGTTTTCGGGCCACGGCTCGAAGAACTTGAGATTGTCCCGGATCGCCCGCGCCGTCCGCGGCCGCAGAGGGAACCCCTGCTCGGCGTGCTCAATGGCGCGCGCCGACACTTGCTCGAAGCTCATGGTGCCCCACTGCTCAAGCACCGTCAGAGCCGCATGCAGCGCGCCGGGGATCACCGCCGGGTCCAGCCCTTCGCCGTTCAGATCCTTGTGCTGCGCCAGATACCAGTCGATGGTGGCGCCCCGCGGAGCCCAGCCCTGCCCCACCACGGAAGTGACCTTACCAGCGCTGCGCGGATAGACCAGCACCAGAGCTTCTCCGCCCAGGCCGTACAAGTCTTGCTCTACCACGCCTCCCGTCAGCAGCGCCGCGACCCCCGCGTCGAAGGCGTTGCCGCCGCGCGTGAGGATTTCAAAGGCCGCTGCCGTAGTCAGTGGGTGACCGGCCGATACTCCGGCGTTGCGCCCCATGACCGGAGGACGTTCGGCCGCTAAGCCGGCAACGCTCAAAACACACAGTGCCGCCCATATGCTGAACGCACGACGCAAAGTGAACATCTTAGGGTCCCTCCCCCTTCCCGAAGCCGTAAACATCGGACTCTTGATGCGCGGGCTCATTCAGTATACGTCCGCTCGCTTCACGGGCGTAAAATGGTCTTGAGCGAACCATTCAGACATGCCACGCATTGTCAGCGACCGGGCCACCAAGACCAACGAAGTCGTGCTTCTGCCTTCGTCGCTCGAAGACCCCAACAAAGCGCCTCCGGGCGCCTTCCGGATTCTGATCTGGACGGCGTGCCTTTCGATCTCCGCGTTCTTCGCCGCGCTGGTGATCGCTTATGTCTGGCGCGCGGGCACGGGACCCTACTGGAAGCCCGTTCAGTTTCCTCCGGTGCTGTGGTTCAGCACCGCCATCATTTTGGTGAGCAGCGCGACGCTTGAAACCGCCCGCCGCGTGTTCCGCACCGGCCAATGGCGGCTGGCATCGAAACTGTTGCTGACGACGGCGGGCCTGGGATTGGTTTTCCTCGGCGCCCAGTTAATCGCCTGGCGCGATCTGGTCGAGCAAGGCGCTTACATGATGGAGGACCCGCACGGGGCGTTCTTCTACATCTTCACCGGACTGCACGGCGCGCACCTCATCGGTGGTCTGGTCGCGCTCTTTGTGCTGGTGCTGGGGCGCCAGAAGCGGCGCGAAGTGGTGGATGTCGCCTCCTACTATTGGCATTTCCTCACGGTCCTGTGGCTGATCCTGTTCGTCGTTCTAAGGGAAGTGTCCTAAAGGAAGTGTCGTGAAGGAAGCATCCTGAGCATGCCCGTTTCCCCCGGCGCGCGCATCGCGCCCACTGCCCGCGTGCATCCCGATGCCGTAATCGGCCCCGGCGCCGTGATCGGCGAGTTCTGTGTGATCGAACCAGATGTCGTGATCGGCGCCCGCTGCATGCTGGAGCCCTACGTTTACGTCAAGCGCTGGACCACGCTGGGGGAAGGCAACGAGATCTCGGCCGGCGCCGTGCTCGGCACCGACCCGCTGGACAAGAATTTCGACGGCCGCCGCAGCTACCTGAGAATCGGCAACGGCAACAAGATTCGCGAGCACTTCACCATCTCACGCGGCACCGCGCCGGAGTCGGAAACCGTCATCGGCGACGAAAACTACGTGATGACCTCGGGCCACATCGCGCACAATGCAAAGATCGGCAACCGCACCGTGATCGCCAGTTGCGCCTTGGTGGCCGGTTACGTGGAGGTCGAGGACCAGGCGTTCATTTCCGGCAACGTCGCCATCCACCAATTCTGCAAAGTAGGCCGCCTGGCCATGATCGGAGGCGGAACCCGCGTGAACGTAGACGTTCCGCCATTCTTCCTGTACGCCGGGCTCTACGTCACACCTACCGGTCTGAATATGGTGGGGCTGCGGCGGGCCGGCTTTGCATCGGATGAAATCGCCGCGCTGAAAGCGGCTTACAGGACGCTCTACAGGTCCGGGCTGAAGCTCGAAGAAGCCCTACAGGGCATCGAGACCGGAGTTTCTACCGAGCACACCCGCCACTTGGTGGCGTTTATCCGCTCCAGCAAGCGTGGAATCGCGCGTGATTAACGCCTCCCATTCGCCCGTAACCACTCTGCCTACCACGGATCGAGATTAGACCCCCGATTCTTTTCCGAAGCCCACCCTAACCTGCGCCCGTGACCCCCTTCCGGCGTCTTTGGCTGGCCCAGGCCGTGAGTCTGCTGGGCGATTTCGTAGCCGTGTTCGCCGTCCAGGTAGCCGTTACGTTCCGCATGCACGGCAGCCCGCGCGACATCGCCGGAGTGTTTATCTTTGGACTCCTCCCCGTCACCGTTCTCGGCCCTTTTGCCGGCGCACTCGCCGACCGCTGGGATCCCCGCCGGACCATGATCACGAGCGACCTCTCGCGCGCGGTGCTGATTCTGTTGCTGGCCTTCGCCACCGGTATTCACCAGATCTGGGCGGTCAGCTTCGCCATCGGATGCGTGTCGAGCTTCTTCAATCCCGCCTTCGCCATCACCGTGCCGCTTCTGATTCCGCAAGCGGAATTGCCCGCCGCCTACGCCCGCTTGCAGCAGAGCCTGCAGGTTGTGCGCATCGCCAGTCCCGCCGTGGCTGCCGCGCTGGCGGGTGGTCTCGGCGAGCGCGCCTGCTATTACGCCGATAGCGCGAGCTTTCTGCTCTCGGCAGGCCTGCTCGCGACCCTGCGTTGCCCCCGCCCCGCCGGCACTTCGGCTGCGCGGCACGTCAGCGCCGGGATCCGCTTCCTGATCTCGGATAAGAAGGTCTCTTCGCTGGTTCTCGCCTTGGCCGCCGCCACCTTTGCCGGGAGCTGCTTCGGAGCCCTGGCCTCGCTCTACGTGCGCGATATCCTGCGTCGCGGACCCTCCCTGCTGGCCCTGATCAGTTCTCTCATTGGTGCCGGAACCGTGGCCGGTGCGGCCGTAGTGCGCCGCGTTTTCACTCGCTTCCGTGATCCACTCATCCTGGTCTGTGGCGGAATGGCCACAGTCGGCGCCTCTCTGCTGGGTTTTGCTCAATTACCAAACGAACCCACGGCGTTCAGCGCCTCGTTTGTAATGGGAGCCGGCGTAGCGGCGGTGATGGTAGCGGCGGCCGCTCTTCTGCAAGGCCGCACCCCGCCCGAACTCCGCGGCCGCATCAGCGGAATTTCCGCGTCGTTGACATCGGCCGCTCAACTGGCCGCGATGTTGCTCTCCGGGCTCCTGGCTTCGCGAATCGGCATACCTGGCGTGTTCGCCGGCAGCGCGTTCTTGCTGGTGGCGGCTGCATTCGTTCTCGCAACAATTGCCGCGCGAAATCGCAATTGACCGTGGATTGAGATTTGATCTATGATCGCCGGGGGGGGGATACACAATGCCACAACCGGAGCAAAACGTAAAAAACCACGCCCGCTTCGACCCGATGTTTCACGGCTTCCTGACCTTCGGGGCGCTGATCTTGCTGGGCTTCTCCATTTACGCCCTTGTGAAACAGCCGGACGGGATCGGCGCCATGCGGCTGTTCGGAATGGTGTGGGCGATCCTGCTGATGTTAAAGACGCGCCTTTACGCGCTCAAAGTGCAGGACCGGATCATTCGCCTGGAAGAACGCCTGCGCCTGGCGCAGTTGCTGCCGGACGCGACGCGGGCGCGCGTTGGCGAGTTGAGCGAACGCCAGTTGATCGCCCTGCGCTTCGCCTCCGATGGCGAGGTGGCCGCGCTGGCGCAGCAGGGGCTCGACGGCAAGTGGGACCAGAAGCAGATCAAGCAAGCCATCCAGACCTGGCGGCCGGATTACTGGCGCGTGTAGGAACCTGCGGTAACCTGAAGGGGGTGTACATCGCCAGCGAAGGTATCCAGATCTCCACGCCCCAATGCGAGCCGGGCATCGGCAAGATCATTCGCACGCCGGATTCGCCGGACCTGATCGATGGCGTCCAGGTCCGCGCCTACGATCTGTGGCCTGACGACCGCAGCTATTTCCTCGAAGTCGCGCGCCTGCGCCAGGGCTTGGCCGCCGATTTTCCGCCCGAGACGACGCAGGTCTCCGCCGCGCTGAACTACCCGGGCATCATCAAGGCCTTTCACTTTCACAAGCATCAGACCGACCTGTGGGTGCCCGCGCAAGGCATGTTCCAAGTGGTTCTCGTCGATCTGCGCCCTGGCTCACGTACCTTCGGACTTAAGAACACGCTGTACACCGGCGCGCTGAAGCCCTGGCAGATCTTCGTTCCGCCCGGCGTGGGCCACGGCTACAAAATCATCGGCGAGAACCCGGCCATGCTGATCTACGTCACGGACCGGCTCTACAATCCCCAGGACGAAGGGCGCATCCCCTATAACGAGCCGTCCATCGCCTACGATTGGGAGCTGCAACATCAATGAAATTCCTGGTGACCGGAGGCGCCGGCTTCATCGGCAGCGCCTTTGTGCGGATGCTGCTGAGCTCGGCAAAGCCTTCGACGCTGATTAATTTCGACAAGCTGACCTACGCGGGAAACCTGGAAAACCTCGCGCCGGTGGCCAATGACAAGCGCTACCGCTTTGTCCATGGCGATATTTGCGACGCCAAGATGGTCAACGACGTGATCGCCGGGGAACAGCCGGATGTGATCGTGCACTTCGCCGCCGAGTCGCACGTCGACCGCAGCATTCACTCGCCGGAGCCGGTGTTTGAAACCAACCTGCGCGGCACGTTCACGCTGCTGGAGGCCGCCCGCGTCCACAAGACGCCGCGCTTCCTGCATATCTCCACCGACGAAGTCTACGGCAGCATTGATCCGCCTCACGACGCCGACGAAAATTATCCGCTGCGCGCCAGCAGCCCGTATTCGGCTTCCAAGGCGGGATCGGATCTGCTCGCGCTGTCCTACTTCGTCACCTATCGCATGCCGGTGACGGTGACGCGCGCTTCCAACAACTACGGTCCGTATCAGTTTCCGGAAAAGCTGATCCCGCTGATGATCTCCAACGCGATCGAAGACCAACCGCTGCCGATTTATGGCGACGGCATGCAGGTGCGCGACTGGCTCCACGTGGACGACCATTGCCGGGCCATCCTCGCCGTGATCGAGCGCGGGCGCGCCGGTGAGATCTACAACATCGGCGGCAGCCGCGCGCTGCCCAACATCGAAGTGGTGCGGAAGATCCTGGCTGCCCTCGGTAAGCCGCAGTCGCTGATGACGACCGTCACGGACCGCCCGGGCCATGATCGCCGCTACGCGCTATCGAGTGAAAAGCTGATGCGCGAAACCGGCTGGAACGCCGGGATGCCGTTTGAGAAAGGCCTCGCTGCCACCATCGACTGGTATCGCGCCAATCCCGCCTGGGTGGCGCACGTCAAATCCGGTGAGTACCAAAGTTACTATCAGCGCAATTACGCCAACCGCTAACGGCCCTGGTTCGCACTGGGCGCCGTGCCCTGAGGCGAAAACGGATTCACGAATCCCGGCGGGAATCCGCCATTCGGTTGGCCCTGCCCCGGCTGATTTTGGATGGGCTGAATTTGCCCTGGTTGCATTTGGCTTGGTTGTGCCGGTCCCGGCTGCGGCTGGCCCAGCGGATTCTGTCCGAACGGACTCGTGCCGGCCGGATTTGCGCCCAGGGGACTCGCGCCCAGCGGACCCTGCCCGGGCACCCCCGCCTGCGGTCCGGTCTTCGCCGAAGCGTCGAAGACAAATTCCCACTCCTGGTATTTCGTGCGGTCGCGATAGCTCTTGATGCTGGGGCCTTCGTGTTTGCTGGCCACGCCGGCGATACCTGGTGATCCCATCACACCGCCGGGACCACCCGGTGCAGCGGCCTGCGCCGGGCGGAAGAGTTGATTGTTGATTGCCTGTAGTGCGGCATTGCCGCCGTTCGCCGGAGTGAGTCCGCCCACCGGGGATGGCTGGCCGCCGATGGCGCCCTGCGGCGAGAACCCTTGCGCCTGCGCTTGATTGATTTGTGGGGCTGGTGGTCCACCGCCGAAGCCGGCCGCATTAAACGCATTCGTGGGGTTGGGGTTGAACTGAGTTTGGTTGAACGGGGGCTGCTGGTTCGGATTGAATTGGTTCTGCCCTGGGTTGGTTTGACCACCGAAAGGATTCTGCATCCCCTGCGGCGGAAACGCCGGCTGCCCCGGAATGTTCGGATTGGATCCGTTCTGCCCGGGAATTTGGCCCGCGCCGATTTGCCCAGCAGTAATCTGTGCGTTCGGCGGCTGGCCGGGCCGGGGTGGATTCCCTGGTCCGGGCGCCGGATTGGCGGGCGTCAGCGTGATGGCCGGCCAGGTGCGCGGGTCGTTGGGATCGTAGTTGGCGGTGGTCGAACCAAACGGATTGCTCCCCGGTGGATTGCCGGTCCCGGGATTGCCACCGCCGGGATTTCCAGCAAAGGCACCCGGCGTCCCCGCATTCCCGGGCTGCGGAAAACCCTCCGGCGTAATGGTGCGGTCGCTGGGACGTCTTTGGACCGCGGCATTCACGGCCGCCCCTCCGCCGTTGCCGGGGTCCGGCTGCGAGGGCTGTGCGGACGCCGTATTCATGGTGTTTGAACCCAGCGGGCCGCCGCCCACCGTGGGAGCGCCCGGCCCTCCGTTGGCCGCATTCTGCGCGGGCGGCTTCTGCACCAGCGAGTCGGTCAGGAAACTGCCGTTGGTGTGGATAATGCGCCACTCATCTTCACCCGTGAGCGGGTCTTTGTAGCGATGGCGAAGGTAACGTTTTTGATTGGTGTCTTCGAGATCTTTAATATCGGGTGGATAGCGTTTGTTGACGGCGTAATAGATTTCAATGGCGCGCTTGTATTGGTTGCCGCGGTCGAGCAGCAGCTGTTCCTTATCGCGGGCGCTCTCAAAAGCCGCGCGTGGCAGTTCCCGATAGATGGTGAAGGCAACGGCGGCGGCCATGAGAAACACCAGCAGCAGCGCGAAGCCGCCTTCCCGTTCCCGGCGCGTTGGCTTCATCCCGCCAGCTCCTCGACTAAGGGAAGCGTCTGCTGGTTCTTGTTCGTCGTGTCTTCGATCACCGCCGAGTTCACACCGATGCGGATCACCTTGTAGCGGTCGCGAATCATGTCGTTTTCACCCGCCACCACGATGTCGTCTCCGTCCAGGAACAGCGCGCGCTTGGAAGTACCCTTGGCGTCCCCGACATAACCATAAAACTTTAGGGGAATGGGCGCAACCGCCGGCTTGGGCGGCGCGGTGGGCGTTGCGGAAGGGCCCGCGGCGGACGCAGTCCCGGGAGGCGGCTGCGGCTTCACCGGCGCGACGGTGGGCGTGGGCTCCTTAGGTTTGGGCGCGGTTCCGAATTCAAACAGACTCCGCTCGCCGCCTTCGGCGGGCAACTGTTGCAGGCGCGCCAGCAGATCCAGCTTCAGCGAGGGATCGATGCGGCTGACGTCGGCGCCTTCCGGCAGTTTGAGACTGGGCTTGAAATCCACGATGGCGGCGTTGTCACGGCGCGCTGCATTAGTGCGCTGCGGCGGCAGGGGGCTGGGAGGCGCGGACGCGGAACGCACGGGAAGCGATTTCAAAGGCGCGGGCGCGGCGGACGGCGCGCTCACTGGCGCGGATTGCTCGGGAACACCGGGATCGCGGTTGGTGATGAACACGACCAGCAGCACCGCCAACAGGCCGCCCAGGGCTGCGAGCTTTTTCGGTTCGGCGCCAACTTTGGCAGGGAGCCACTTCATGGTTGTGGGCGTCCTTCCACGTTGCCGCCAGCCCCAGCCCCCTCGTCGCGCACGAACGCGTCGATCTTCATGCTGACGCTGAGCGTGCCGCCGGTCTGCTGCGGCGCCGCGGTTAATCCTTCGATGATGAACATGCGCGGCGACTTGTCGATTTCATGCACGAAGCGCATCAGGTTGGCGTAAGTGCCTTCGTAATTGGCCGAGATGGTCATCATGCTGAGCGTATCCGAGCCTTCGATGGGCTCGGTGGCGTAGGCGTGTTCCTTGGGCTTGATTTTCGAGCGGTCGGCGGCTTCCACCAGTTCCGTGAGCAGCGTCGAGTAGGCGGTGCGGCGGGCCAGGAAATAGTTGTCCAGAAAATGGTCGCCCTCGGCGCGGCCCTTTTCGACCGCCGCCACGTGCTGGCGCGTGCTGGCGAGCAGCGCCCGGTTGGAAACGGCCTTGGCTTGCAGGTCCGCGACTTGCCGCTCGAGCGAATCCGCCGATCCGCCGGGGGGATACAGCACCAGACCAGCGGCAATCAGGTTCGCCGCCAGCAACATGCCCAGGATAATGCGGGGAGCGCGGCCCGCCGGCGCACTCATACGTGCTTGTCCGCTAGAGCTTCTGGGCATAGTTCACGCTCACGCGGTAGCGGTACAGAGGTTCATTGTCGGACGGGGGAACGGAGTTATGAACGGTGGCCGGCCCAAACAGCGGGGAAGCCTGCAACTGCTTCAGGAAGGTGATCACCGGCTCGGGGCCCTGCGCGCCGACCGCCATGTCCAGCAACACTTCGTTGCGCGAATTGATCTGCGGCAAGCGCACCTGAATCAAACGCACACTGGCCGGCATCACGCCTTCCAGATCGGCAAAGATGCGGGTCCAGCTCACGGACTTGCGCTCGACCAGCGTATTCAAGAGCAGACTGCGCTCCAAAACGCTGGCGTTGGCGGGCTGGCGCAAGGTGAGATCGAGCTTGCCTTGTTCGGCGGACATGGTAGCCAACTCTTGGTTGAGGCGGGCCACTTGTGTGCGGGTGTCTCCCATGCGCCCGCGGTCGGCGATGATCAGATACACCTGCACGCTGAGCAGTCCGGTCAACACCACGGCGCAGACGCCGGAGGCCAGCAGCATGGGCCGGTCCCGGCGAAAGGGTTCGCTGGCAAGATTGATGGGGATTCTCACGGTCAGTTGCGGACCCCTTCCAAGTGGCCCAGCAAGCCAGCATTATAAGCTCCCGGCGTACCGAAACGGCTGTTCAACACATCGCGCTCGGTTGGCAGACCCGCCAGCGCGCCGCCGGGAAATCCGCACAACAGCAGACGGCGTACAGGTCCGCCCAGTTCATCCTCGACGTAGGCAAACGTGGGGTGCAGCACGGCGAGGACTTCCTGCTCGGTGACGGCCTCCAGGGCGACGCAGCGGAAGAGCTTGAGGATGGCTCCGTCGAGCACCATCACCGTGAGAATCTTGCCGCACAACTTGACAATCACAGCCACGCCCGGCTGGGGCGAATACAAGTTCAGAGCGGCCAGGGAAGACGTGGTGACCTCGCCCGGCTGAAAGTTCATGGCGCGCAATAGCGCCTCGTAGCGGGCAATGATTTCGAGCGCGACCACGGCGGCCACGACTTCGATGGTTTCTCCCTTGGCGGCGGGCTGCGCGTGATAGCTCACGGCGGCCGAATCGATATCGAAGGGCAAGGTCTTCTTCAAACGGAAGCGGATCAGCGAGAGCTGTTCTTCGGGCGATGAGGGAAACGAATCGAAATCCAACACGGTCACGCGGGCCGCGTAATCGGGCAAAATGAGAGCCGCGCGACGGCGCTTCTTGGAACCATCCAGAGGCGTGATGCTCTTCAACTGCGCGGTGGCCACGTCGGCCCGCAGGAGATTGTCCGCCACCGGGGACACGACCAACGTGCCCGGCTCCAAAGGGACGAAGCCGTGGCGCGGGCCATGGGCGAAGGCGATGCCGGCCTCGGAAAGCTCAAAGGCGTAGGCCGGCGGCGGGTCGGTCACCAGTTGCGAGATGCGGGTCAGAATCGACATTACGCCTCGATAAAGGTCACCTTGTTGATCTCTTTGAGAGTGGTCACGCCGGCGCGGGCTTTTTCGAGCGCGGATTCGCGCAGGAAGGTCATGCCTTCCTCGCGCGCGGCGCGGCGGATTTCCGAAGCCGGACGCCGGTTGAGAATCAGTTCGCGGATGTGTTCGGAAAGATCCAGCAACTCATGAATCGCGCTGCGGCCGCGGAATCCCGTGCCGCCGCATTCAAAGCATCCCGCGCCTTCATAAAACGTGACGTTGCCCCAGTCGGCCGGATTCAGGGCGCTCTCCTTCAGATATTCGTCGGGGTACTTTACGGGCTGCTTGCAGTGGGCACAGATCACGCGCACCAGGCGCTGTGCCAGGATGCAGTTGAGCGCGGAAACAAAGTTGTAGGCTTCCACGCCCATGTTGAGGAAGCGGCCAAGCACGTCGAGGACGTTGTTGGCGTGCACCGTGGTGAAGACCAGGTGTCCGGTGAGCGCCGCGTTGATGGCGATCTGCGCGGTTTCCTGGTCGCGGATTTCGCCGACCATGATCTTGTCGGGGTCGTGGCGCAGGATCGAACGCAGGCCGCGCGCGAACGTGAGACCCTTCTTTTCATTCACCGGGATCTGCGTGATGCCCTTGATCTGATACTCGACGGGGTCTTCGATGGTGATGATCTTGTCTTCGTCGTTCTTGATTTCGCTCAGGGCGGCGTACAGCGTGGTGGTCTTACCGGAGCCGGTGGGGCCGGTGACCAGCACCATCCCGTAAGGTTCTTTGATGTAGCGGCGGAACTTGACCAGGTCGGACTCGGCAAAACCGACCACTTCGAGCGAGAGCTTGGAAAACTTCTCGCTCATGGATTCCTTATCCAGCACGCGAAGCACGGCGTCTTCGCCGTAGATGGTGGGCATGATGGAGACGCGGAAGTCGATCAGACGATTCTTGTAGCGCACGCGGAAGCGGCCGTCCTGGGGGACGCGGCGCTCGGCGATATCGAGCTCGCTCATGACTTTTATGCGCGAAATAATCGTTGAGTGCCAGTCCTTGGCGATCGGCGGCATGGCGTAGTGCAGCACGCCGTCAATACGGTACTTGATGGCGACCTCCTGGTCGCGCGTTTCGATGTGAATATCGCTGGCGCGCCGTTCCAGGGCATTGAAGATGGTGGTGTCCACCAACTTGATGACCGGCGCGATATCGGAATCGCCGGCGGCCAGGCGGTCAATGGAAAGCGTTTCATCGGCGGAGTCGTCGTCGCCCACGACATCCAGCGCGAAGCCCTCGGTGACTTCTTCGAGCACGCGCTGGGATTGCTCGGTTTTCTTGAGCAGGTCGGCAATCTGGGAGAGCGTGGCCACGCGGACCCGCAGCTTCTTGCCCAGCAGCACGGCGAGTTCATCGATGAGATTCAGGTTCCGCGGATCGGCCAGCGCGATTTCCAGCGACCCGTTTTCCTCGCCGCCGACGGCGGCTTGGTGGGCTTGCATGGGCACGAAGTTGTAGCGGAACATCAGGTCCACGGGAATGGAGTGGAACAGGTCGTGATCGATACGGGCGACCTTCAAATCCACGAAGTCGTGATAGTAGCGCTCGGCGAGCGCGCGCGCCCGGGAGATCTCCTGCGCGGGATCCTGGGTTCCGGGAATCGGGAGTTGTGGGTTGGTCGCCGCCATGAATTATTTGTGAAATCAACTACATAGCCTAGATTCCGCGTGCATCCAGCCCATACCTATCTTGACGTCCAATACCGCGTTAACGTGCACATCATTGGTCACGAGATTGGTCACGAGGAGCAATCGGTCATCGAATGCGATAGATGTAGGCATCATCGAGCCAAACACCGCCGATGGAATGTCCTCTGAGCCGCATACCCTCCACGTTCGCAGCCTTTCCGAATGACTTTCTCAGCCCTCTAATCAGTGGGTTGCGATTCTCCTCCAGGCGCAAGGGAAGTTCGCTCAGTGCGATGGATTTTTCCTTGGATAACGCTCTGATGAGGCGGAGATAGGCTTCTTTGGCCCCAAATTTTTCATAGAAAGGGGTTCCCAGAACCAACGTCCAATCACCGTCATCCTCGGTGTACTGCCGGAAGGCAACCGGCACTGGGAAGTGCGCGGCGTCCAGCGCGGCGAGCGTGGCCCTGCCAAATTCGAGGTCGCTGCTTACCAGTGATGTTTTAACCATCGCGGTACTCCGTGCCGCCGATCTTCCAGGGCATTCAATAATTCCCTTGCTTTCGCCCAGGAATGGTGTGCGTAACGGCTTTCCTCTTTCCAGTTTCGCACGATGGCCCAATTCGCACTCAGGTCCGGATGCCGGTGTTCGTCGTCGGCGAGGACTTTGGTCAATTCGGCTGCCGCGATCAGTTTCGTGAAGTCTGCGTCCAGCTTTGCATGACGCGCTTTTTGTCCGGGAACTCATAACGGACCGTGCGTCTGGCGATGCACGCTTTAATAGCACATTCGGCGGCGTAGCCCGCCAGATAATAGGCTCCGTCGGGAAAGTCATTCTTGAGCAAGACTTTGGCTTCCCGAACGCGCAATGCCACAAGCGCCTGAAGTTCTTTACGGGTCACGGAACTCGCTATCGGTGTAGCAAGCTCATTCCGCGACCTACGTGTGGATGGAGTCCGCCAAGGAGAAGATCGGCAGATACAGCGAAATCAGCACAAAGGCCACAAACATTCCCATGAAAATCATGATCACGGGCTCGATCAGACTGAGCGCGGCGGTCACCTGGGTGGAGACGTCGTCTTCATAGAATTCCGCTATGCTGCCCAGCATGGCAGGCAACGCGCCAGTGGATTCGCCGACTTCAATCATGTCGAGCGAGAGACTAGGGAAAACGCGGGTTTCGCGCAACGATCCGGAAAGCGACTGCCCTTCCTTCACCAGTTTTACGGCTTTGGCCAGCACTTTCTTGAGCACCGCGGTGCCCAGCGAATCGGCGGCCGTATCGAGCGCGGGCATGAGAGGAATACCGCCGATGAGCAGCGTGCTCAGCACTCGCGAAAACTGCGCCACCTGATACTTGAGCCATATTTCGCCGACGAAGGGCACCTTGAGCAGCACGCGGTCGATGGCCTCGCGGCCCGTTGCCGTGCGGGCCCAGGCGCGAAAGCCGAAAATCGCCACCACCAGGCCGCCGAAGCCCAACAGAACATAGTTCCGCGCCGTGGTGCCGATGGCGATCAGGATCAAGGTCGGCGCGGGCAACTGGGCGTTCATGCTGCTATACAGATCCGCGAAGTTGGGGACCACGTAGGTGATCAGGAACACGATCAGGCAGATTACCAGCAGGATCAGCAGCGCCGGATACATTAACGAAACGAGCAGTTTCTTACGCACCGAGAGAGACAGCTTCTGGTAGGTAATAAAACGGTCGATGACTTCCGGCAGCGAGCCGCTGCGCTCGCCCGCCAGCACGCTGGTGACGTAGATCGAGGGGAACACGCCTTGCTTGGCAAAAGCGTCGGAGAGCAGCGCCCCGTTGCGAACCTCGTCGCGCACCGCGCGGATGTGGACGGAAAGCTTGGCGTCGGTCAGGCGTTCGGAGAGCAGGTCCAGCGCTTTCAGAATCGGCAGCCCGGCGCGGATCAGCGTGACGAACTGCTGGTTAAAGATCAGGAACTTTTCGAGGTTGAGCTTCTTGCCGCTGGGCCGGAGGTTGGAGGCGAGTCCACTGATCTCCGAGCGCGGGCGGATCGAGTAGATCAGGAAGCCTTGCTGGGTGTAGCGGTCGCGCAACTCACGTTCGGAGGCCGCCTCGGCCACCTGCTGGTGGATTTCCCCGCGCGTATCGGCGTATTTAAGCGTCCACTCGGCCATGCCGTAAGTTATAGGATATCAATCTGTCTAACGACGCTATTAACGACGCTGTTAGCGAAAGACACGACCGTCCTATCCATATTGTTTGACGCGCGGGGCGGGGCGAGCGTGGAAGCCTACTTCCCGGCAGGCGCCTTCGTGTAAATCAGAATGTGCTGGCGCGGCAGGGATTCAATCACTTGAGCGAGCTTGAAACCTTCGGCTTCGACTTCGGTTCTGGCCTCGGCGACGCTCATTTTGTGATCGAGGAGGATGGGCACGGCGGGGTCTTCCTTGCGGTATTCCAGTTGGACCAGGCGCCCGTCGGGCTTCAACGCGGCCCGGATGCCCGCCAGCATTTTCTGCGGCTGGGAAAACTCGTGATAGACGTCCACCAGGATGATCAGGTCGATTTGCCCAGCGGGCAACTTCGGGTCGGCCTCGCCGCCGAGGATGGTCTCGACGTTGCGGACGCCGGCCTTAGCGGCGTTCTGGCGCAGCACATCCAGCATGGGGCGCTGCAAGTCCGTGGCGTAGACCTTGCCGTTGGGGCCCACGCGTTGGGCCATGCGCAGTGAGACGTAGCCGGTACCGGCGCCGATTTCGGCAGCGGTCATGCCCGGTTTGAGGCCGATGGCGTCCAATGCGCCTTCGACGTTCTCTTCGGTTTCCCGTTCCGGGCGTTCGAGCCAACTGGCTCCGCCGAAACCCATGACGTGGGCGATCTGGCGTCCGGTGAGCGGGTGAGTTCCCTGAAAGGCGGAAAGCGCCGCCGTGATGCACACGACCGCCAGGAACAAAATGAAAATTTGCCTTCGGAGGTGATTCCCGCTAGATTGTGGAGTATCCATGATTATGCATCGGCCGCTCCACTCATTATGTCTCACCATGGCGTTGGCGGCCGCCGGCATGTCCCTGGCGGGTTGCACGAAGAAGCAGACCTCCGAGCAGATCAACTATCAGATGGGCGAACGCATCATCGCCGGGCCCATGATCTACAACGTGGTGCAGACGGCGTGGCGCACACAGCTCGGCGATGTGTTCAAGATCCGCGTTCCGGAGCATCGCTATTTGCTGTTGACGCTGGCGGCGGCCAATAGTGGAGGCAAGCGTCTAGCGATCCCGTTTTTCACACTGGAAGGGCCGAATCGCGAGGAGTACCATGAGTTGGAAAACGGCGACGGCGTGGAGAACTGGTTCGGGTTGCTGCGCGACATTGGGCCGGCGGAGACCAAGCAGGGTAACATCGTAATTTGACGCCCCTCTCAGTTCCTTCCGGTTGCGTCTGACCGATGGAGGGGAGCCGGGGTCGGAGAAATTCGTATGGGTGGAAATTCCGCTGCGCATGGATACCGACACCACGTTGACGTCTCCTTTGCCGGGACTTGGCGGGGATCCTTCGCGGCCCTAATTCTTGCGGCCCTCATTCTCGCGGCAATGTTGCTGGCGGGAGCGTTCCCGGCGGCCGCCGCACTCAGTGTGGAGCGGATCGCGCTGCACCAATTTGAAGATGGGCCCGTGTTGCCTGAGACGCACATGTTTCTGCCGGGAGAACCCATTTTCTTCAGTTGCCGGCTGACTGGATTCCAGACGGAGACCGCCAAGGAAGAGCAGAAGTCCGTAAAGCTGAGTTGGAAAGTGCAGGTGACCGACCCTGCGGGCGCGGCGCTGGCGCGCGAGGCCAGCGGAACCATCGCCGACCTGGTATCGGCGATGGACAGGAACTGGTTGCCGAAGTTCCTGCACAATTTCACGGTGCCTCCGTTCGTGGCTAGCGGGACCTATCACATCCAGGCCAGCGTGAAGGATGAAGTCGGCAAAACGCAGTTGGAATCGAGCGTCGACTTTGCGGTGCGCGGGCATGCCGTGGAGCCGAGCGCCACTTTGGCGGGCCGCAATCTGCATTTCCTGAGAACCGAGAGCGACGGGCCGCCGCTCGATCCAGTGGTCTATCATCCGGGGGAAACGCTGTGGGCGCGCTTTGACATGACCGGCTATAAGTTCGGCGAGAAGAACCGTTATTCGGTGGAATATGGGCTGGCGGTTCTGCGGGAGTCCGGTGAGCAGGTATTCGCGCAACCGGCGGCGGCCGCCGATGCGAACGAGGCGTTCTATCCGCAGCGCTATGTTCCCGGCGCGTTGAGCCTGCAACTGAATGCGGATGTTCCCGCAGGAACCTACACGTTGCTGGTCACGATGGCGGACAAGATCGGCGGCCAGATGGCGGAAGTGCGCGGAAATTTCCGCATCGAGAAATAATGGCGGACACGCGCACGGAATTGCCACGAATCCGCCAACGGCGCGGGATGTCGGCAGCGCAGATAGCCGCGCTGGCCGGAGTCAGCCGGCAAACGATTTACGCGATCGAAGCGGGCGACTACGTCCCCAACACGACGCTGGCGCTGCAACTGGCGCGGATTCTGGAGGTCCGCGTCGAAGAGCTGTTTCATCTGGAAAATGACATCGCTCCGCTACCCAAGCCCGTGACGGTGGAACTGCTCGGCGACGCCCGGCAGGGGCAACCGGTGCAGCTTTGTCCCGTGGGCAAGCGGTTGATCGGCGTGGCGGCGGTTCCGCAGCCCGTGCTTCCGCTGGCGGATGGCGTGGTAGTTGGCGGGACGGGTCGTGGTCCGGCACATCGCGCGGATGTTCGCGTGTTCCCCAGTGGCGAGCAGAACGGCAAGCGGATTCTGGTGGCCGGCTGCGATCCGGGAATCTCTTTGCTCGCACAGCACCTGGCCAAGGCCGAAGGGATCGAGATGATCCTGGCGCCGGGGTCGAGTCAGAGGGCGCTGGAATGGCTGAAAGACGGCGCTGTTCACATTGCGGGAACGCATCTGCGCGACGCCTCCACGGGCGATTACAACCTGGCGGCGATCCGGCGTCTGTTTCCGAAAGGCGGTGTCAAGGTGGTTACATTCGCCATCTGGGAGCAGGGGCTAGTGTTCGCGGCGGGCAATCCAAAAGGTATTCATGGAGTGGGGGACCTGGGGCGGCCCGGGATTCGCTTGATCAACCGGGAAAAGGGCGCGGGAAGCCGCGAACTGTTGGACCGCGAGTTGCAGCGCGCGGGCGTGGCGGCGGAATCCGTCAAAGGCTACGAGCGGATCGCCCAGGGGCATCTGCCCGCCGCGCTGGCCGTGAGCCTGGGCGAAGCCGACTGCTGCATCGCGACGCGCTCTGCCGCGCAGGCATTCGGACTGGGGTTCGTGCCGCTGGCCACCGAACGCTACGATCTGGTAATCCGCCGGGCGTTTGTGAAGCTGCCGGCAGTGGAGGCGCTGCTCGACGGACTGAACCGCTCGGCGATCCGGCGGCGGCTGGAACTGCTGGCGGGCTATGACACCAGCCATACGGGTGAGGTGCGGGTGACGTAGGCGAATTGGGAGACTGCGTAACGTTCCTTCCCCGTCACTCGAAGCAGGAAATCAAGACTGGCACGTTGAAATCGATTCTGAAAGACCTGAACTTGAAAATGTAGGTGCACAAATGTTGAGCTATTTCGCAGTATTTGAGCCCGACGCTGAGGCAGGCGGTTTCGTGGTCCGGTTTCCCGACTTTGATATGGCGCGACACAGGGGGATACCCTCTCGGAAGCAAGCGGGATGGGGGCCGATTGATTGAAGTGCCTTGTGCAGGAAGAAATCCGTCATGGCAAGCCGCTTCCAGCACCGGCGAAACATCGTGGCAAGCAGTTCCGCCTGATTTCTCTGTCCGCGCTGCAATCGGCAAAAGCCGAATTGTATACCGCGTTCCGCGCGTCCGGTGTCAAGAAGGCTGACCTGGCGCGGCGGATCGGCATTGTCAAGACCGAAATCGAGCGGTTGTTCGATCTCGACCACGCGTCCCGGTTGGATCAGATAGAGGATGCCTTCCGCGCCATCGGCAAGAAACTGGAAGTAACGATCAGCAACGCAGCGTAGGCGGATCGCGTGTGCGTTCTCCCGCTCTTTGTTCGTACGGTGGCTGAAGCGCGGGCCCATGCTACACTAAAAAGCGCGGTATTTCTGGAGTTTCCCCTTGGATCGTCAAACCCGTAAACAACTGAAGAGTGACAAGTTCGCCGAAGAAGTTTTTGACATCTTCGAGTGGACCACGGAGCACAAGAGCGAGGTCCTGCGCTATGGCGCGATCGTGCTGGCCCTGGTGGTGATTGGGCTGGGCTGGCTGATGTACAGCCGGCATCAGGCGGAGGTCCGGCAGGTGGAGCTGGCAAAAGCTCTGCGTATTGACGACGCTTCCTTCGGCCCCAACGATCAGGGCGGCAGGCTCCATTTCGATACCGAAGAGGCCAAGAACAAAGCGCGCGAGCAGTCCTTCGCCGATATTGCGGCACGTTTCGGCGGAACGCTGGAAGGCGCCGTCGCGGAAATGTATCTGGCGGGCTGGGCGGTGGACAAGGGCGATCTGGCGGGTGCGGAGAAGCGCTTCAAGCGTATCGTGGACGATGCTCCGAAGGAATACGCCGCGATGGCGAAAATGGCGCTGGCGCAGGTGTACGCTTCCGAAAATAAGCCCGCGGACGGCGAGAAACTGTTGCGCGAGCTGATTGCCAGTCCGACAGCCACGGTTTCCAAAGAACAGGCAACCATCGTGCTGGGCCAGTTGCTGGCCACCTCCAAGCCGGACGAAGCCCGCAAACTTTTGGAGCCGCTGCGTACTTCCACGCGGACCGCGGTGAGCCGGGCGGCGATCAACGCGGCCGGGTCCATTGCCGGTGGCGCTGCCGGCGCGGCCCCCGCGAAACCGTGACCGGGACCAGGTGACTTCGCGCGTAGCAACTTCCGCCGCGCTGGCGCACCTGCGCTTTCCCATCGAGAAATCGCGCGGCCGGCGCTACCCGGAACTGGCGCACCCCTACCGCAATCCCTTTCAGCGCGATCGTGACCGGGTGGTGCACGCGCGGGCGTTTCGCCGCCTGGAAAACAAGACGCAGGTGTTTACAGCGGGCGTTTCCGACCACTTCCGCAACCGGTTGACCCACAGCATCGAGGTCTCCCAGATTGCACGGACCATCGCGAGCGTCCTGGGCCTGGACGAGGATCTGACCGAAGCGCTGGCGCTGGCGCACGATATCGGCCATCCGCCATTTGCCCACGCGGCGGAAGAAGAACTGGACCGGCTGATGCACCGGTACGGAGAGCGTTTCGATCACAACATCCACGCCTTGCGAATCGTGGAGCGCTTCGAAAGCCGCTACGCACGCTTCCCCGGACTCAATCTGACATTTGAGGTCCGCGAGGGCATGGCCAAACACTCGCGCGACTTTCAGCCGGGCGAGATACCGGAGCTGGACGAATACCTGCCGGGATTGCGGCCGCCGCTGGAAGCGCAGTTGATCGATCTGTGCGACGAAATCGCCTATGACACCGCGGACCTGGATGACGGCTACCACGCGGGCCTGGTGACCATGGAAGACGCGCGCCAGGCTTCGGATCTGTTCCGCGAACTGGACGAAGCGGTCTCCATGCAGTATCCGGGCGCGAGCGAGCGCATCCGCATGCATGAGGTGGTGCGCGGCTTGATCGACGCGCTGGTTTCCGGATTGGTGGAAGGCACGGCCGTTGCGGCGCAGGGGCTGGCGGATATCGACGCGGTCCGGCTACATCCGGTGCGAGTGGTGCGCTTCACGCCGTTGGCCGCCGGGGCAGCCGCGCAATTGAAACGCTTCCTACGGACACGGGTGTATGAATCCGGGCAGCTGGTGCTGGACCGGAAGCATTCCGTGGCCCGCATTGAAGCGCTGTTCGATCTGCTGTACCGGCGCCCCGAGCTGCTGCCGGCAACCTACCGGGAGGAATCGGAAGGCCAACTGCTGCATCGCCAGGTCTGTGATTACATTGCCGGAATGACCGACGGCTTCTTCATGCGCACGTGCGCGCAGGTGGGGATTGCTTAGGCGTCAGGAATCTGCCTGAAGCAACCGCTCCATCGCTGTCGCGGCTCGGATTTGTCAACCTTCCGCCAAAGTTTGCGGCTCCCCGAGAGTCGTTGGGTAAGGGTTGGTATGAGTTGTTCGCTTCCCAGGATTGCGAACGGCTTAAAGAAGCTTACAGCCAGATGCTGCTGTTAGGGAAGGCCTGGTTGCCGATCGGAGCCGGGAAAAGGTTCTGGAACACCAACTGGAACAGTTGACCCACAAAGCCAAGCTGCAGCCAACCGGGGCGAAATAGCTCCCGTCCTCCGCCATATGCTAAACTAACAAAAAGAAAACAGTACTAGGAGTGTCTCTGCAATGGCGAAGGTGTGTGAAGTCTGCGGCCGCGGCCCCCAGTTTGGCAATCGGGTGAGCCACGCCCACAACGTGACGAAGCGGCGTTGGAATCTGAACCTGCAAGAGGTTCATGCCCTGGTGAAGGGCGCTCCGAAGCGCATCCGCGTGTGCACGTCCTGCATTAAGAACGGCAAAGTCCAAAAAGCAGCTTAAGCCGGGGCCGGGGGCGGGGGCCAGCGCGCAGGCGACAGTCCGTTGCGCGCGAAAAGCTTAGGGGCCGGGGGCCAGCTTGGGTTTTCGTTCCAGTTCCAGGAGCAGGCGTTTTCGCCACAGGCCTCCGCCGTAGCCTCCCAGTTCCCCGTTTTGATTCACCACGCGATGGCAGGGGACTAGAATCGCGATGCGGTTCCTGCCGTTGGCGCTGCCCACTGCCCGTGACGCTTGGGCTTGGCCCAGAGTACGGGCGAGTTCCTGGTAAGAGCATGTCTCGCCGTAGGGAATTTCAAGAAGCTGCTTCCAGACGCGCCGCTCAAATGCCGTACCGGGGAAAACCAGCGGCACGGCGAACTTGCTCAGCCTGCCTGCGAAGTACGCGGCCATTTCGGTTTTGAGCTGCAGCAGGTGCGGACTGGCAGCGGGAACCAGGGCCAAAGAAAATCGGCGGCGCAGCACGGCGAACTGCGTTTCGAGCTTCCGGCGATCGGTGAACTCCAGCAGGCAAATTCCCGAGGAGACGGCCCCGGCAAGCATGGGGCCGAGCGGCGTTTCCATCCACGCCAGACGGATGCAATCCGCATCGCGGACTTGTCCCGGTGGTTTCCCAAAGACGCGTGCAAACGCCGAGCGGAAGCCGCTGTGCGACTCGAAGCCCGTGTCAAAGACAGCATCGTCAATGGTGCTGCCTTCGCGGATGGCTTCGAAGGACCGGCCCAGGCGGCGGGCGCGGCAGTAGGCCTGAAAAGTCATGCCGTACTGGCGTTGGAAGTAACGGCGCACGCGGGCCGGCTCGAGTCCCTTTTGCCGCAAGGCGGATTCGCTGATGCGCTCCGCACCGTTCTCGTCGACGGCGCGAAGCAAATCGCGGACCCAATCCGGCGCCGATGTCCGCGTGGGGCGGCAACGTTTGCAGGGACGGTATCCGGCACGCACGGCTTCCTTCACCGTAGGGAAAAATTCGACGTTGCGGGGCAGAGGTTTGCGCGCCGGGCAGGAGGGCAGGCAAAAGATGCCGGTGGTGCGGACGCCGGTGAAAAACAATCCGTCAAACGAAGCATCGGAATCCAGGAAAGCCCGTTCCATCTCCGGGCGGGGCGGAAGGCTGGGCAAAACGGTCGCGTTCATGACAGCAGTGTAGGGCTTAACGCGCATGACCTCCACCGAAAAAGCGACGCCGAATTCCAGGTCTTCGAATCCTTTTTCCAGGTCCTATTTTAACAGCGTCACTTTGGCGGGCGGGGCCTGCTCGCAGGCGATGGTGTCGGTCATGCCCGAGATAATCTGCGCGCAGGCATTGGAGGTCGCCGTGCGGCGCGCGAATTCTTCGCTGGACCCGGAAGCCGTGCGGCAGGCTTGCAGACCCTTGTAGTTGACGCAGACTTCGACGCGATGGCCGGCCAGATTGAAGCTGGAGTAAACGATGACGCCGAGGATCACGGCGACAATGGCGATTCCCACGAGGACAGGCTTGTTCATAGCACTCACTTTCCGGCGGCAGCGGTTTCGGTGAAGAACGAGCCCATGCGGCGGAACTTATCGTAGCGGTCGTCAATGAGCTGCTGGGGTGTGAGGCCGGAGAGCTCGGCGAGGGTGGCGCGCAAAGTGGCGCGCACGGCTTCGGCGGCGGCGTCGGGATCGGTATGCGCACCCTCGCCGGGCTCCGGAATGATGCCGTCGATCAGGCCGAGTTCGAGCAGATCCGGAGCGGTGATCTTGAGCGCGGCGGCGGCTTCCGCGGCGCGGCCGGAATCGCGATAGATGATGGCGGCGCAGCTTTCCGGTGAAATTACGCTGTACCAAGCGTTCTGCAGCATGTAAATGCGATTGCCGACAGCCACGCCCAGCGCACCGCCGCTGCCGCCTTCGCCGATCACGATGACGAGGACGGGCACGGTGAGGCGCGACATCTCGCGCAGGTTATAGGCGATGGCTTCAGCCTGGCCGCGCTCCTCGGCATCGAGGCCGGGATATGCGCCCAGCGTGTCCACCAAGCTTATGATGGGCCGGTTGAACTTCGCGGCCAGCTCCATGACGCGCATGGCCTTGCGATAGCCTTCCGGCTTGGGCATGCCCCAGTTGCGGAAGACCTTCTGTTTCGTATCGCGGCCCTTCTGCTGGGCGATGACCATCACCGGGCGCTCGTCAAACCAGCCCATGCCGGCAACCACGGCGTGGTCATCACCGAAGCGGCGGTCGCCGTGGATTTCACGGAAATCCGTAAACAGGCGCTGGATGTAATCGAGCGAATGCGGGCGTTTGGGGTGGCGGGCCAGTTGCACGCGTTCCCAACTGGGGTTGGAGGGGCTGGGGCTCGAGGGAACGGGAGGCTTGGAGGTGGGGGAGTCAGGCATGCGCCGATTACGTCAGTTGGCCGGAACCATCAATTTGCAAGGATCTCGAGCGCTTCGGTCCCGCAGATGCGGGCGATCTCGGCGCGGAATTCCTTGTCCGGCCGTACTTTGACGGTTACATCCAGGATAACCGAGAAATCGCGCGGCTTTTCGAGCCGCAGGCGGACCTCAGTGTCTCCGGGTTTGGCCAGGAACAGGCCGCGCAGGGCGGTTGCGCGGTCGGCATCGCCATTCCCGTTCACCGGCACTTTAATGGAAATCAGGGATGGAAGTTGCACGCGCGCGACCTCGAGCGGCACGATCTCCTGCACCGAGATCTTCGGAGGGGCGTTTTCCTCGGGCAGCACCAGACCGCGGACCAGGACGGCTTTGTCTTCGACCAGCGAGGCGTTGAGGCGTTCGAACTGGGTGGAGAAGACCATGGCTTCGACCGAGCCTTCCAGGTCTTCGATCTGCAACGCGGCCCAGGGTTTGCCTTCCTTGGTGCGCTTGCGCTGAACGCCCGAGAGAACGCCGCACAGGGCGACTTCGGCGCCCTTCGGGAGCCCCTCAAGATTCGAAGTGGTGTGTGTCGAGAGTTCCGCTACTTTGTCTTTGTACTGATCGAGCGGGTGGCCGGTGATGTAGAATCCCAGCATTTCTTTTTCGCTACTGAGCTTTTCCGGGCCGGTCCAGTCGGGAACTTTGGGGAGAGGATGTTCGGAGGCCGGCTGTTCCGCGGCCATCATCGCAAACAAGCCGGACTGGCCGCTGGCGCGATCCTTCCAGGCGCGGGCTCCGTTCTCCATGGCGCTGTCGATCACGGCCATCTGCTGCGCGCGTGTGCCTTCGAGCGTGTCCATGGCACCCGCCTTAATAAAGCTCTCGATCATGCGGCGGTTGACGGCGCCGAGATCCACGCGTTCGCAGAAGTCGTAGAGGGATGTAAAGCGGCCAGCTTCCGTGCGTGCCTTTGCAATTGATTCGACCGCGTTCGCGCCGACGTTCTTGATGGCGCCGAGTCCGAAGCGGATGCCTTCTTCACACGGCGTGAAGTTGAAATCCGAGGAGTTCACGTCAGGAGCGAGGACGCGGATGCGCATTTCGCGGCACTCGTTGATGTACTTGACGACTTTCGCCGTGTTCCCCGTTTCCGACGTCAGCAGGGCCGACATGAAGTCGTTGGGATAGTGCGTCTTGAGGTACGCGGTTATGTAGGCCAGATACGCGTAGGCGGCCGAATGTGACTTGTTGAAGCCGTAGCCCGCGAACTTCTCCATCTGGTCGAAAATCCGCTCGGCCTTCTTGGGAGCGTGACCCTTGGCTTTGGCGCCGGTGACGAAGCGCTCGCGCTGCTGCGCCATCTCGTCGGCCTTCTTCTTTCCCATCGCCCGGCGCAGAAGATCGGCGTCGCCCAGCGAATAGCCGGCGATGAGGTTGGAGATCTGCATCACCTGCTCCTGGTAGACCATGACGCCGTAGGTTTCTTCGAGAATTTCCTTCAGCTCGGGGACATCGTAGACCACCTGCTTGCGGCCGTGCTTGCGATCGACGAAGTCGTCGATCATGTCCATGGGGCCGGGGCGGTAGAGCGCGTTGAGAGCGATCAGGTCTTCGATGCGGTCCGGCTGATAGCGGCGCAGTACGTCGCGCATGCCCGGCGATTCGAACTGAAACACGCCGCTGGTGAGCGCCTTGCTGAAGACCAGCTCGTAGGTGCTCTGGTCGTCAATGGGCAACTCTTCTACGGTGAGCTTGACGCCGCGATGACGCTCGATCAGCTTCAGGGCATCGGCGATGATGGTGAGCGTCGTCAGCCCGAGAAAGTCCATCTTGAGCAGCGATAGCTTCTCCAGGCCGTTCATGTCGTACTGCGTGACAATTTCGCCCTTATTCGTTTTGTATAACGGGACGATCTCGCGCAGCGGCAGAGGCGAAATCACCACGCCGGCCGCGTGCACGCTAGCGTTGCGGGCCATGCCCTCCAGGCGTTCGGCGACTTCCAGGACTTCCGCGACCTTGCGGTCCTGGCGGGCCAGCGCGTCGAGCTGCGGCTCCATCTGCCGCGCCTGTTTGAGCTTGATATTGAGCGGCTGCGTGGGGATCAGCTTGGTGATGCGGTCAACCTCACCGAAGCCCATATCCAGCACGCGGCCCACGTCTTTGATCGCCGCGCGCGCGCCCATGGTGCCGAACGTGATGATTTGCGCCACCTGTTCGCGCCCGTACTTTTCGGTGACGTACTGAATCACTTCGCCGCGCCCGCGCGTGCAGAAATCGATATCGATATCGGGCATGGAGATGCGTTCGGGATTGAGGAAGCGCTCAAACAACAGCCCGTAGGCGAGGGGATCGATGTCGGTGATCTCCATGGAGTAGCTGACCAGGCTCCCGGCCGCCGAACCGCGCCCAGGGCCAACCGGTATGCCGCGCTGCTTGGCGAAGCGGATGAAGTCCCAGACGATCAGAAAGTAGCCGGAGAACTTCATTTCCTGGATGGTTTTGATCTCGCGGTCCAGGCGCTCGGCGTACTCGGCCAGATCGTGCTTCAGGTGGCCCTGCGCGGCGAGGGCTTCGAGACGCCCGCGGCGTTTTTCGAATCCCTGGCGCGCGACGTATTCAAAGAACGTGTCGGTAGTGTGATTTTCCGGGATGGGGAAGCGGGGAAACGGCTCGGCTACTTTTTCGAGCTGGAGCTGGCAGCGCTGGGCGATGTCATAGGTGCGGTCGAGGGCGTGCTCCACTTCACCGAACAGCGTCATCATCTCTTCGCGGGTCTTGATATAGAAGGCTTCCTGCTCAAAGCGCATGCGGTTCAGGTCGGACATGGACTTGCCGGTCTGAATGCACAGCAGAATTTCGTGCGCGCGGGCGTCGGTCTTGCGCAGGTAGTGGGAATCGTTGGTGGCCACCAGCGGGATGCCGGTGTCGGAGGCCAGGCGGTGCACCAGAGGCATGACCTTGGCGTCGGGCTCCAGGCCGTGGTCCTGCAATTCCAGGAAGAAGTTCTTGGGGCCGAACAGGTCCGTATATTCGTAGGCGATGCGGCGCGCGTCTTCGTAGCGGTCCTGGAGCAGGGTTTCGTTGATGTCGCCGCGCAGGCACGCCGAGAGCGCGATCAGGCCCTTGGAGTGGCGCGAGAGCAGGTCTTTATCGATGCGGGGCTTGTAGTAGAAGCCTTCGAGATAGCCGGTGGACACCAACTGGATGAGATTGCGGTAGCCTTCCTGGTTTTCGCAGAGCAGGACGAGGTGGTTGTAGCGATTCGCCTCGCTGCGCACGCCGATGCCCTGCTGGGCGACGTAGACCTCGCAGCCAATCACCGGGTGGACGCCGTTTTCGTGCGCCTGGTTGTAGAATTCGACGGCGCCGAAGAGGTTCCCGTGGTCGGTCATGGCGACGGCGGGCATTTTCTGCTCCGCCACAATCTTCATGAGCTGCGAAATTTCACAGGCTCCGTCGAGCAGGGAGTAGTCGGTGTGGCAGTGCAGATGAACGAACGGGTTCGCCATAACAACAGCGGGGGAGAAACTTCAGTATAGCGGGAGCGAGGGAGGGAGGACGCGGGTTCCGGGTACAATGCCGTGAATCCGGTTGGGCGGAACGTGCAGATCGCGCGATAGGCGGTTGATGCTGATACCGAGCGGTTGCATGAACTCTTCGGTCAAAAGTTCGCCCGGATGGATGGGATTCAGTAGTTTGTTTTTTTGGGCCATAGGTCCCTCAGTGATAATCCACGATCTCGACGTCATGCGCCTTGCCATCACATCACTACGCAAGCTGTGCGGGAGTACCGAGGCGGCGCGCGTGAATCTTCCCGCTTTGCGCCTGTATCCGCGCTAAATCATAGTTCAGTTGCAGGCGGAGCCAAAACCCCGCCGTGCTGCCCAGGGTCTTTTGGAGCCGCACGGCCATTTCGGCGGACACGCCCGCCCTGCGGTTGATCACGCGCGACAACGCCGAGCGCGTCACGCCCAGCGCCTTGGCGCCGTCCGTCACAGTAGCGCCTAGCTCGTCGAGACAGTCCCGGATCAGGTCGCCAGGGTGGTTGGGTTTCTTCATCGGCATGATCTGTACTCCTGTGTTTAAGTGTTTCCAAGGTCTAGTGATAGTCCTCTAAATTAACGTCGAACGCAGCCCCTTCCTGAAAACGGAAGGTGACGCGCCAGTTGGCTTTGACCGTCACCGAGTAAGTGCCGCGGCGGCCGCCGGTCAACGGGTGAAAGCGAAACATGGGAAGAGCCATATCTTCCGGGCCTTGCGCCGCTTCCAGCGCCGAGAGAATCTTCCGAACCTTGTCCAGCAAAACGGGCCGAATTCCGCTGCCGTCGTTCTTCTCGCACAGCCGCCGCAAGCCTTTATGCTTGATGCTCTCGATCACGCCGTCACCTGTTGATAGTGTATAGCGAGGCGTCACACTATACAAGCCGCCCCGGGGTTCCAGAATGCTTTTTGGCTCGCGAATGCACGTAAATAGACGTGAACGATTCGCGTCCATTCCCGTCCATTTGCGAGCGTTAAGCTTACAGCCCCTTCTGGGCCAGGAACTCGATGAGGTCCACGACGCGCTTGGAGTAGCCCCATTCGTTGTCGTACCAGGCGACCACCTTCACCAGGTTGCCGTCCAGCACCTTGGTCAGGCCGGAATCGACGATGGAGCTGTTGGGGTTGTGCAGCATGTCGGTGGACACCACGGGGTCCTCGGTATAGGCCAGGATACCTTTGAGAGAGCCGTTGGCGGCTTCCTTTAAGGCCGTGTTGACTTCCTCTGTAGTGGTGTTCTTGGAGGTCACGGCGACGAAGTCCACCACGGACACGTTGGGCGTGGGCACGCGCATGGCGTAGCCATCGAGCTTGCCCTTGAGCTGCGGCATCACCAGGCCGATGGCCTTGGCAGCGCCAGTCGTGGTCGGAATCATGTTGAGCGCGGCGGCGCGCGCACGGCGCAGGTCCTTGTGCGGGAAATCCAGCACCGGCTGATCGTTGGTGTAGCTGTGGATGGTCGTCATCGAGCCTTTCTCGATGCCGAACTTCTCGTGCAGGACTTTCACCACGGGGCCGAGGCAGTTCGTCGTGCAGGAGGCGTTCGAAATGATGTTGTGCTTGCCCGGATCGTAGGCGGCGTCATTGACGCCCAGCACGATGGTGACGTCCTCGTTCTTGGCCGGCGCCGAGATGATGACCTTCTTCACGCTGCCGCGCAGATGCTTGGCGGCATCTTTCGCGTCCGTGAAACGCCCGGTGGATTCGACGACCACCTGCGCGCCCACGCCGGGCCAATCGATCTCGGCTGGGTCTTTGGTGGCGAAAATCCGGATGCGCTTGCCGTTGACGACGATGGCATCGGCTTCCGCGTGAACCTCGCCCTTCAGTTGGCCCAGAGTCGAGTCGTACTTGAGCAAGTGCGCCAGGGTCGTAGTGTCGGTGAGGTCATTGGCGGCGACAAACTCGATGTTCGGATTGTCGAGTCCCGCGCGAACCACGTTTCTTCCGATCCGGCCGAAGCCATTAATTCCGACTTTGATAGACATAATTCCTTTCTGTTTCTTGCAGAGTTTGCTTTCGCGCGCTAGTCGTGGCGCAGTTCGCGTTGGGCTTCCGCGGCAATTTCATCGGGACCCCGCTCCATGTCCTCTTGCAGACGCCGTAAGGCCAGGCCTACCACATCGCGGTGGTGGAGACGGGAGCCCAAGTGTTCCCGCCCACTCAGTTTGAGCCAAATGCCATGCAATAAATCCACGTCCTCCGGCCATAGCCGGGGCGGGTGCGGCCCCAGGTTGACGAACATCGATGGGCGTTCCGGAGCGATGATTTCGAGCGAAAACGGATGCCGCGGCTCGGGCAGCCGCTCCCACGCCAAGCCGATCTGGCGGGCGAGCTCTTCCGAGGACATGCGCGCGCTGACACCCGTAACCAGGCGCGAGGCGCGCAACCGGTCGGCCGTGGATACCAGCGCGTCGAAGGAATTGGTGGCCGGCACTGTCAGCAGCTCCACTTGTTTGCCTTCCTTTTCGGCCAACTGCACCACGTGTGTGAACAATTCCTTTTCATAGTCGCTAAATAACTGATTGTCGGTGAGGTCGTACTCGCCGGCGCCGGTGGTAATGGCGCGCACGGTCATCACGACGATGTCGTGGCGCCGCAGATTGGTTTTCTCGAGCACCCGCCGGAGGTGGTCCATGCGGCGGTAATCGCGCACGGCCACCAGGACACAGCCGGGACGGGAATGCACACTCGAGGAATCCACCTGCGCCTGATGCACCAGGTTGAACTGCTCCATGCCCTTGGGTTCGGTCTGGGCGCGCCGCAAATTGATTTTTTCCGATACGGTGAAAACCACAAACAGGATCAGCGTGAAGGCGACACCGTACCTGGTTGCAACCTGTTTGGTAAACAAGTTGGCGATGGCCACGGCGCCCAAAAGCAGCGTCGTCAAACCGAGTCCGATGGGGATCTCATAGCGGCCGACACGCAGATTCAGCGGCGTCTTGTATTCCTGGTCGCTGCGCTGGAAGCGCAAAAAAGTAACGCCCAGCGCCTTCATGAAAAAGCTCCATACCACGCCGAACGCGTACGCTTCCGCCAGCACCGTCATGTCCCCGCGGCTGAATAGGATCGTGGCCAATTGCAGAATCACGATCATGTTGATCATGTGGTGGGTGGTGCCGTAACGTTTATGCGGCTGACGGAACCAGGGCACCAGAACGCGGTCCTCGGCGACGCGGTTCAGCACGCCATTGGCGCCGATGATGGACGTGTTCACCGCGCCGGCCAGAATCAGACCGCCGACGATGACAACAAATATGTGGAAGCCCAGCTTGAGCACATAGGGCCCGGCCAAGTTCATGGCCAATCCACCGATCAGGTTGTTGATGTACTGGGGGCGGACGTTGTCCGGGATGATCATGACGGCGAACAGCGAAATCAAGCCGGTACAGGCGACTGCGTAGCAGCAGGTGAGGTTGGCCGCGATCTTCAGATTCTTCATCTTGGGCGAGGCGATTTCGCGGTACACCTGCGCCAGTGTTTCGAACCCACTCATGGATAGCAACGAGTGGCCGAAGGCGATGATGACAGCCGCCATGGGGATCTGCAGCCAGAAGGTGCCCTTCAGCCAGCCCTGCGCGGCTTCGGAGAACATCAGATTGGATGCCGTGGGCGCGGGCGGCAGCTGCCAGCGGCCGCTGATCAGGATCGTCAGCGGGCACCAGATCAGCAATATTCCCACCATGACGCTGGTGATTTGCATGATGCGCAGAGCTTTGCCGCTGGACTCATGCACGCCCTTGATATTCTACCACCAGAAATAAATGGTAATGAGAATGCCCGCGCCCGCCGCGAAAAGATCGACGTTGATGTGATAGCTGGAATGCGTCAGTCCGCTGATTTCATTCAGGAGCGCTCCCAGATACTGGCCGGCGCTGACCACGCTGATGGGTCCGGTGAGGATGTAATCGAACACCAGCGCGGAGACCGACAGCTTGGCCATGACGGGGCCCATGCTGTCATGCACGACGACATAAACCCCGCCGCGCACGTACATGCTGCAGCTTTCCAGATACACACTGCGCACGGCAAAGCTGAACAGCATCACGGCCAGCACGAACCAGGGAGCGGCTTTTCCGACTGCCGCCTCGGCCGCGCCGCCGGCGTAGAACATGGACGAAGCCAGATCGCTCAATACGATCGAAGCTCCGCGCCAAAAACTGATAAAGGAGAGCGCCACCGTGGTCGCGACAACAACTTTCGGGTTGGTCATCGCGAGCTTCGGGCTACCGTGCGGGGTGGAATCCGTCAGATCATTCACTCCGTGCTTTAATCGTGGCGCAACTCCCGTTGCGCCTCCGTGACAATTTCGTCGCGGCCCTGCTCCAGATCCTTGCGGAGCCGGCGCAGCGCCAGCCCGACCACATCGCGATGGTGGAGACGGGAGCCTAATTGTTCCTGCTCGCTCATGTTGAGCCAAATGTCATGCAAGAGATCCACATCCTCAGGCCACAGACGCGGCGGGTGTGGGCCCAGATTGAAGAACACCGACGGCCGGTCGGGACTGATAATTTCGAGCGAAAAGGGATGTCGCGGTTCCGGCAACCGCTCCCACGCCTGACCGATCTGGCGCGCCAGCTCTTCCGAGGACATGCGCGCGCTAACCCCGGTGACCAGGCGCGAGGAACGCAACCGGTCCGCCGTGGCCGCCATCGCATCGAAGGGATTGGTGGCGGATACGGTCAGCAATCCCACCGGCTTGCCTTCCTTCTCGGCCAAATTCACCACGCGGGTGAACAGTTCCTTCTCGTAACCGCTGAACAGTTGATTATCTTCCAGATCATATTCGCTTGCGCCAACGGTAACCGTGCGCACCGTCATCACGACGATATCGTGGCGCCGCAAATTCGTCTTTTCGAGCACCCGCTTCAGGTGGTCCATGCGCTGGTAATCGCGTACCGCCACCAGGACGCACCCCGGCCGCGAATGCAGACTTGCCGCATCGACCTGGAACTGGTGAACCAAATTGAAATGTTCCATCCCCTTGGGTTCGACCCCGGCGCGGCGGCGGTTGACCTTTTCCGAAACCGTGAACAAGGTAAACAGCATCAGCGTAAAGCCGATGCCGTACTGAGTCGCGACCTGCTTGGTAAACAGGTTGGCGATGGCCACGGATCCCAAAACCAGCGTCGTCAAACCCAGCCCGATGGGGATTTCGAAGCGCCCCACGCGCAGGTTGAGCGGCATCTTGTATTCCTGATCGCTGCGCTGGAAGCGGAGAACGGTCACGCCCAGCGATTTCATGAAGAAGCTCCATACCACGCCAAACGCGTACGCTTCCGCCAGGACCTTCATGTCGCCGCGGCTATACAGAATCGTGGCCAACTGCAACAGGGCGATCATGTTGATCATCCGGAAGGTAGTGCCGTAACGCTTGTGCGGCTGCCGGAACCAGGGAACCAGCACGCCATCCTCGGCCACGCGATTCAGCTCGCCGTTGGCCCCAATGATCGACGTATTCATCGCGCCGGCCAGGATCAGCCCGCCGACAATCACTACGAAGATGTGGAAACCCAGCTTGAGCAGATATGGCCCGCTCAGGTTCATGGCTAATCCGCCAATCAGGTTGTCGATGTATTGGGGCCGCACATCGTCGGGAATGATCATGACGGCAAACAACGAAACGAGACCCGTGCACAGCACCGCGTACCAGCACGTGATGTTGGCCGCGATCTTCAGGTTCTTCATCTTGGGTGAAGCGATTTCGCGGTACACCTGCGCCAGCGTTTCGAATCCGCTCATCGATAGCAGCGAATGGCCGAAGGCGATGATCACCACCACCAAGGGAATTTGCATCCACATGGTGCCCTGTAACCAGCCCTGCGCGGATTCCGCGAACACCAGATTGGAAGGCTTCGGCGCGGGCGGCAAGTGCCAGCGGCCGGCCACCAGCAGCGTGAGCAGGCACCAGATCAACAAAATGCCCACCATCACGGTGGTGATCTGCATGATGCGGAGCGCCTTACCGCTGGATTCGTGCATGCCCTTGATGTTGGCCCACCAGAAATAGATGGTGATCAGGATCCCCACGCCCGCGGCAAACAGGTTTACGTTGACGTGATAGCCGGAATGGAGCAGCTCGCTGATTTCGTTCAGGAGCGCGCCCAGATATTGGCCGGCGCTGACCACGCTGATGGGTCCGGTCAGGATGTAGTCGAATACCAGAGCGGAAACCGACAGCTTGGCCATCACCGGCCCCATGCTGTTGCCGACCACCACGTACACGCCGCCCCGCACGTACATGCTGCAGCTTTCCAGGTATACGCCGCGGATGGCGAATCCGAACATCATGACGCCCAGCACGAACCAGGGCGCGGCTTTGCCCACGGCCGCCTCGGCCGCTCCGCCGGCGTAGAACATGGACGACGCCAGATCGCTTAATACGATCGAAGCTCCGCGCCAGAAACTGATGAAGGCAAGAGCCACGGTGGTCGCGACGACGACTTTCGGGTTCGTCACCGCGGCCCTCATGCGGCCATCTTGTGAGGACATCTGTACTTTCCTATTCTAGGGCTTTTGAGCGACCCCGCGCCGGGCGAAAACTAAACGCGCTTTAGCGTCAGAAGGGACACTTCCGGAGGAGCGCCAAAGCGCGCCGGAATGCCTATGGTGCCGATCCCGCGCGAAACAAAAATCGAAGCGGCGTCCTGCCGGTAGAGCCCGTCCACGTAGGGCGTGTAGAAGCGCGCCATATTCAGATCCGCGCTGAGAATTTCCACGCGCACCTGCCCGCCGTGGGTGTGGCCGGAAATCGTGAGCGGAAATCCCTGGCGGGCGGCCACGGGAAATACATCCGGGTTGTGCGAGAGCAGAAGGTTGAAGGCTTCGGGTTGGATCATCTTTTCGGCTCCCACCAGATAGGGCTGGCGCAGTCTTTGATAATCGACACCGGCCAGATTCAGGGTCGCATTGCCGAAGCGAAGAGGCGCTGCGGTCTGACGCAAGAAGCGCAGGCCGCGCCGCGCGCCTTCCCGCTCGCTGTAGTCCTGAGCGTCGGCATATTGCTCATGATTCCCCAGGCAACCGAAAACACCGGCTTCGGCACGGAGAGCCGCCAGAGCGTCCAGGCAGTCATCCAGTGGGTCGCCGCTGTTAGTGATGAGATCGCCCGTCACCAGTGCGACGTGGGCACGGGTTTCATTGGCCATGGCCACGGCACGTTTCAGATCCCGGCGGCTCAGAAAAGGGCCCATGTGAATGTCTGTCAACTGCACCAGACGCAGGCCGTCCAGAGCAGGCGGCAGGCCGGGTATTTCTATCTTGTGCTCGCGCAGTTCGATCCGGTTGCGCTGGACAAACATCGCTCCGACCACGGCGGGTGGAGCGGCAAAGGCAGCGGCATGCGCCGTCCGCAAGAAGTGGCGACGGGTGGCGCTGTGAGGCGCGGCACTCCGTTTCGCAAGCCAGCGCACGATGGCGAATCCCAATAGCCAGGACAAAGACACCAGCATCCAGGCGATGATGACGCCGCGTGTCCATGCGTGCCAGTCACCCTTGGGAAAATGGCGGAGCACACGATCAAACCGGAGCAGGACGCCGAATAACAGGACGGCGGTGGAGATCCCGCAAGCGGCGGCGATGGCGGAGCGGGCCCGGCGGCGCGCCGGATCCGGATAGCGGGCCATGTGCCGCCAACCCCACCAGGCGCTGAACAACTGTCCGGCCAAGGCGGCCACCATCACGATCAGGTCCGGAAGAACACGGATGATACGAGCAATCACTGATCCCATTTTAGCGTTCCGGCTCAAGTGGGTCGTCGCTCAAGGAGTGCGCGATGGCGCACTGCCATCGCATACAATCAAGAAATGTCTCTGGTAGTTGTCGGGTCGGTAGCTTACGATGGCGTGGAAACGCCGCACGGACGCGTGGAACGCATGCTGGGCGGGGCCGCCACCTATATTTCTCTGGCCGCGAGTTATTTCACGCAAGTGCGCATCGTGGCCGTGGTGGGCGACGATTTCGCGCAGGACGACGCGGATCTGCTGGCCGGCCGCAACATCGACCTGGAAGGCCTGGAACGCGTGCCCGGGAAGACGTTCTTCTGGGAGGGCAAGTATACCGACGACATGAACGACCGCGTCACTCTGCGAACCGATCTCAACGTGTTTGCGGATTTCCAGCCCAAGCTGCCAGCGAGCTACCAGAATGCACGCTACCTGCTGCTCGGCAATATTCAACCGAGCCTGCAACGCGGTGTGCTGGACCAGATGAAGCATCTGCGGCTGGTTGGCGGCGACACCATGAACTTCTGGATCAGCGACTTCCGCGACGAACTTCTGCAGACCATCAAGCCCTGGGACTTCCTGCTCATCAACGACCATGAAGCGCGGATGTTATCGGGCGAAACGAATCTGCGCAAGGCGGCCACCAAGATCCTGGACATGGGTCCGCACACCGTGGTGATCAAGCGCGGCGAGTACGGGGCGATGCTGTTCCGGCGCGACTCGTATTTCATCGTGCCGGGCTACCTGCTGGAAAACGTATTCGATCCGACGGGCGCCGGCGACTGCTTCGCGGGCGGTTTTATCGGCTATCTGGCCGAGCACGGCTTCAGCCTGGAAGGCGATCACATCAGCCGCGGGATGCTGAGCCGCGCCGTGATCTATGGGTCCGTGATGGGCAGCTTCTGCTGCGAACGCTTTGGGGTGGAACGGTTCCGCACGCTCACGCGCGAAGAAATTGATGCCCGCTTCGAAGAGTTCCGCACGTTCACCGCGTTCTAGCGCGGTGGAACTGCTGGGAGTGGCAGCGCTGCTGGCGGCCATCGGCGCGACGGCGGCTTTCTGGTGCTACTCGCGCGGCTACACACTTTTCTACGGCGACGCGGAGGCGCACCTGAACATCGCGCGGCGCGTCTTGGATTCGCGTACTCCAGGCGGAGAACAGTTCGGGACGGTGTGGTTGCCGTTGCCGCACCTGCTGATGCTGCCCTTAGCGATGCACGACAATTTGTGGCGCAGCGGGCTGGCCGGCGTGGTCCCCTCGGCGATTGGTTTTGTGCTGGCCGGGGCGTTCTTGTTCGCCGCCGCGCGGCGCCTGTATGCGTCCACCGCGGCCGGTGTCACCGCGGCACTGCTGTTCGCGCTCAATCCGGACATGTTGTATCTGCAGGCCACCCCAATGAGCGAGGCGGTGTTTGCGGCCGCGCTCGCGGCGTTGCTGTGGGCCACGATCTGGTATCGCGATTCTCAGTCACTGGCCGCGCTCGCGCTGGCGGCAGCGGCCTCTAACGCGGCTTCGCTGACGCGCTATGAGGGCTGGTTCCTGCTTCCGTTTGCCGCGCTATACATTCTGTGGATTCGCCGATCGCACGGCGCGATCTTCGCGGGGCTCGCCGCGCTCGGCCCGCTGGCCTGGCTGGCGCACAACCAATACTATTATTCAAACGCACTGGAGTTTTATAACGGTGAGTATTCGGCGGCGGCAATCTATGCGCGGCAGGTGGCTCAGGGAGTGACTCGTTATCCCGGCGATCACGATTGGCGGACCGCGATGCAATATTATTTCGCGGCGATGAAACTGGTTGCGGGAGTGCCGTTGCTGGCCGTAGGAGCGCTCGGCGCCGTGGTGGCGATTACCAAGAAAGCCTGGTGGCCGGTGTTGTTGCTGGCGCTACCTCCCGTCTTTTACGTGTGGAGCATGCATTCTTCCGGCACTCCGCTCTATGTGCCAGGACTGTGGCCCCATCAGTGGTACAACACGCGCTATGCGCTGGCGTGTCTGCCGCTGTGCGCGCTGGCGGCAGCTTCGCTGGTGGCGATTGCGGGCGGGAAGGCGCGCGCGGGTGTCGCGGCCGTGTTGATCGCCTCCATCGCGGGCGCCAGTGTATTCGCTGGAGATCCCGTGACGTGGAAGGAATCCGAGGTAAATTCGACGGCCCGGCGCGCCTGGACCCAGCAATCTGGCGATTATCTGGCTGCCCATTACCGGACCGGTGATGGGATCCTTTATTCCTTCGGCGACCTGGCGGGCGTATTCCGCGCCGCCGGGATTGGTCTGCAGGAAGGACTCCAGCAGGGCAATCATCCGGCCTGGGACGCCGCCACGCTGCGTCCGGAATTGTTTCTGCATGAAGAGTGGGCGATTGCCGTGGCGGGCGATGCCACTGCCGCAACTCTTCTGAGAGCGGCACGCAGCGGCCCCCACTATGAACTAAGGAAGCAGATTATCGTAGAAGGAGCGCCGGTGATTGAGATTTACCAGCGGCGGCGTCCTGATTCGCAATGAAAATCCCCTTCATCAAAGCGCATGGCGCGCGCAACGACTTTCTTCTCACCTGGCGCGATCAGCTTCCCTCCGGACTCGAAGACTTTGCGGCTGTCGCCGTAGCCATCTGCGAAAGGCATACGGGCGTGGGCGCGGATGGCTGGCTATTGGTTTCCGCAGCGGACGGCAATGCTCAGGCGGCCATCGAATTGTGGAACTCGGACGGAAGCCGGAGTGAGATTTCCGGCAATGGAACACGCTGCGCGGCGGCGCTTCTGGTGGACGCCGGTTTGGCCTTCACTGACGTGCGGATCACCACCGGGGCTGGACCGAAGCGTTTGCGTCTTCTCGCGCGCGCGGGACCAGAGTTTTCCTTCGAGATGAACATGGGCACGGCGCAAGTGGAAGAGTTGCGGGCCAGCATCGAGGGCCGCGACTGCGTGGTCCTGAACGTGGGTAATCCACAGTGCGCGTTTTTGGTGGATCATTTCGATTTCGAGTGGCAGGCGCTGGGCGCGCGCGTCCAACGCCATCCGCGCTTTCCCAACCGGACCAATGTTTCTTTCGTAAAGATCGTGGACCGGCACACGCTGGACGTGCGCTTTTTCGAGCGCGGCGTGGGCGAGACCATGAGTTCCGGCACTGGTTCCACGGGCGCTGCCGCCGCGGCGATGGCGCGCGGACTGGTGGAGAGCCCGCTGCGCGTATTGACTCCCGCGGGACCACTGGAGTTGCGCTGGGAGAACGGCGCCCTTCTGTTGGCGGGTCCGGCAGAGCTGGTGGCCGGCGGTGAGTATTTTTGGAAGGGGAATGAGGGCGCGTGAGTCCATTCGAACAGCTTGAAAAGAAGATTCAGTCCAAACAGGCGCGCACGGGCATCGTCGGCTTGGGCTATGTGGGGCTGCCGCTGGCGGTGGAATTCGCTCACGCCGGATTTTCCGTTACCGGGATCGATATCGACCCGGAAAAGGTGGCGGCGATCCATCGCGGCGAGTCTTATATCCAGGATGTACCCACCTCGGTATTGGCGCCTCTCGTAAGAGCAGGCAAGATTACCGCGACGGCGGATTTCGCGGCCGTCGCGGATTTGGACACCATCAACATTTGCGTGCCCACGCCGCTGCGCAAAACCAAAGATCCGGACATGAGCTACATTGTCAGCTCCTGCCAGGAGATCGCCAAACATTTTCATCCCGGGATGCTGGTGATTCTGGAATCGACCACCTATCCGGGCACGACCAATGAATTGATGCTGCCCATGTTTGAAAAACCGGGCCTCAAAGTGGGCGAGGATTTCTTCCTGTGTTTTTCGCCGGAGCGCGTGGATCCCGGTAACGCGACGTATCAGACCAAGAACATTCCCAAGGTGGTGGGCGGCATTACGCCTGCGTGCACGCAACTGGGCGCCGCATTTTATGGGCAGGCACTGGAGACCGTGATTCCAGTGAGCTCCACGCGCGTGGCGGAGATGGTCAAGCTGCTCGAAAACACCTTCCGGATGATCAATATCGGTCTGGTGAACGAGATGGCGATGCTGTGCGACCGCATGGGCATCAACGTGTGGGAAGTGATCGACGCGGCGGCCACCAAACCGTTCGGCTTCATGCCGTTTTATCCGGGACCGGGACTAGGCGGCCACTGCATTCCCATTGATCCGTTTTATTTATCATGGAAGACCAAACAGGCGGGCATTGAGGCGCGTTTTATTGAGCTGGCCGGTTACATCAACGGCAACATGCCGCATTTCGTGGTCGACAAGATTCAGAACGCGCTCAACGATCACGCCAAGGCGTTGAAAGATTCGCGCGTGCACGTTTTGGGGGCGGCCTACAAGCGGGAAATCGACGACGTGCGCGAATCTCCGGCGCTCGACATTATCCACTTGCTCGACAAGCGCGGCGCGAAGGTGACCTATAGCGATCCGTACGTACCGCAGCTCCGCGCTGACGGAGTGATTCCGGCGATGTCTTCCATGGATCCGGAAACCGCGTCGGCGGAGGCGGATTGCGTGGTCATCGTGACCGATCACAGGAACTTCGATTACCCGCGGATTCTGGAAAGCGCGAAGTTGATCGTCGATACGCGCAATGCACTGAAGGGGTATCAGTCCGAAAAAATCGTCCGGCTCTGAACTCAGCGCCCCCGCATCTTGGCGGCATCCGCGAGAAGTTCATCCGCAACCCCCTGTAGATTGTGCTGGCGGGCCAGCGCGGCAGCCTGCCCGGCGAGGGCCACGGCTTTCTGGTTGTCGCCGTGAGCCCGCGCGTTTTCGAATTGTTCGATTAAGCTGAGGTGTTCCTCGGGCTTTCCCGTGAACCATTGCATTTCTTTGGCGGCGGCCGTGGCATCGCCTTGCAGATAAGCCAGGCGGAGCAGGTTGCGGTGCACATTGGGGTCCACTGATGTTTTCGCCGCCTCGTGCGCTTCCGCGAACCGGTTAAGCCGCATGTACGCGGCGATCAGAGGGGCCGTGTACGCGGGATTCTCCACGGCGGCTTGGTATTCGCGCAAGGCCTGCTCGTTTTGGCCGAGGCTCTCATAGATACTTCCTAACACGTAGTGAGCCGCGCCTGATCGCGGATAACTGCGTACGAGAAGCTGCGCGGCGGCCAGTGCTTTGCTCAAATCACGAGTCACGTCGCGCTCGTATAGGGCACGGATCTGAAGGCGCTCGTACTCGCTGGCGCGGTCGATCAACGCGAAAGCCTTCTTGAGGGATTCCGTGGCCCGATTGTCGTCGCTCAAGTTGTTGTAAGCGGAAAACAGCGACAGGTGCGCGTTCACGAAGTTCGGATCCAGCTCAACAGCGCGCTCAAAGAAAGACACCGAGGCGAGCTCTGAACCTAGACTGCGCCGCTCCACGCCAAACGAGTATGCCTGCATCGCCGCGAGCGATGCCGTCGCGGCCTGCTCGAGCGGCCGGTCCCATTTCTCCAGCGAAGACCGCGGCTCGCCGAGCACGGCACGCATCCCGCTCGCCGCTTTCGAGATCGCACCGAGCACCTGGTCCCGGTTGCTCTCCGCGCGCACTTGCTGGCGCGCGAGCGTCGCCCCCGTGCGGCAACTCAGCACTTGTACCGTGACCTCAAAGGCGTTGCCCAAGTCCGCGATGGCTCCGCCGAGCATGGCCCTTTGGCCTTCGCGCTCGCAGATGTCATGGGCGATCGCGGCGGTGATACGGGAATCCAGCGGCCGCGCCATGCGTGCCAGGTGCTGGCGCACTTTCCCGTCGTCCATGACCTTGAGGAAAGGTGATTGCTGAAGCTGCATCGTCAGCGCGGTGCGCAGAGCCTTGTCGAAGATGGGGTCGCGCGTGGTGTTGGTGAAATCCGCCATCACCAGAACATCTTTATCGGTGAAGCGCTGGCGGGACGGGAACTCCATCATGAGCAGAACCAAACCGAGGGCCAGCGTCACGACAGCGATGGAAATAAAGACGTACTCAAGCCGGATATTGCGTCCCTTCTGCAATTTGGCGAGTGCCTGGTGCAATTCCGCGACGGACTGGTAGCGCGCGGCGGGGTCCGGATGGAGACACTTCGTGAGGAAGCTTTCCAGAGCCGGCGGTTCCACGCGCCGCCGCGCCCCGGTAACCGGACGCCCCGTCAGCATTTCATACAGCGCGCAACCGAAATTGTATATGTCCGAGCTAGCGCCGCCGGGCTGATCCTCTTTGAGGGCGTCAGCCATGTGCACGGCATGGCGCATAACTTCCGCGCGCGGAAGTGGACCTTTGCGTGGTGCGCCTTCCATTACCGCATCATTGGGTTCGCTAAAATGCCGGAGCTATTTCCCGAAATACGATTGATCGAAGGTAATCGCGGTCTTGCTCTTAATGGCTTCAATCTGCTTCTGCGCAAGTTCCGGCCCGATCTTTTGTTCGATCTCGGCCTTCACATCGTCCATGGACTTGCTGTCGTGCTTCTGCACCTGGATGACGTGGTAGCCAAACTGGGTCTTCACGGGCTCGCTGACTTCGTTGACGGCGAGCTTGAAGGCGACTTCTTCAAACTGCGGGACCATGCGGCCGTGGGTGAATTCGCCCAGCGAGCCGCCGTTCGCTCCCGAGCCGGTGTCGTCGGATTCGGCCTTGGCCAGATCGGCAAAGTTTCCGCCGGCGGTGATCTTGGCGCGCAGATCTTTGGCCTTGGCCAGCGCTTCGTCGTCGGTCAGATCCTTCTGCCCCTGTTTCACCGGCACCGGGGAACCGGCCATGCGAATCAAAATGTGACGCGCGGTCACGGCTTCGTACTCGCTCTTGTGCGCGTCGTAGTAGGTCTTGAGGTCGGCGGCTTCCGGCTTGGCGTCCTTGGCGATCTTTTGGTAGAGCAGGCTGGCGATCACCTGATCGGTGCGCATCATAAGCTGCGTCTTGGCCTCTTCGGTCTGGTCGATCTTTTCGCGGCGCGCTTCCTGCGCCAGCGCCTTCAACTCGGCCAGTTGCTCCGCCAGTTGCCGACGGGCGTCGGGTGCGTTCGCCGCGGCGCGCCGCTCGGGGGGCATCTGCGCGATGATCTGCTGAACGATTTGCTCGAATTGAGACTTGGTGAGTTTTTCTGTCCCGACAGTGAGCACGACGGGATCGGCGCCGGCGGGCTTGGGAGGCGATGCCGGCTGCTGTCCCCACGCGAACAGGGAAGCCGCCAAAATACCGGGCAGGAGCAAGGAAGTTCTCATAAGGATCAGGATAGCAGGGGCTACAATAACAAACGATGGACCTCATTTTGTACCGTGCCGGGGCGGGAATTGCGCGGATTATTTTGAATCGCCCGGAAAAGCGGAATGCCTTGAATGCGGAAATGGCCGCGGGTTTGCGCGATGCCTTGCAACGCTCCGCGGCGGACGAGGCCGTGCGCGTGGTTCTGATCAGCGGCGCGGGCAAGGATTTCTGCGCGGGTATGGACTTGCTCGCGCTCGACCGGGGCAACGCTGCCAGTGCCGTGGAGCACCTGGAGACCGCGCGTAAACTGGCGGAGGTGCTGCTGGCCATCCGCAAACATCCGCATCCGGTGGTCGCGGCGGTGCAAGGCCGGGCGCTGGGAGGCGGGGCCGGGATCGCCTCGGCGTGTGATCTGGTCCTGGCGGCGGAATCGGCTTGCTTTGGCTACCCGGAAGTAAAGATCGGCTTTGTTCCCGCCATGGTCGCCGCTCTGCTGCGCCGCTCGGTCACCGAAAAGCGCATGTTCGAGCTGCTGGCCAGCGGAGAGAGCGTTTCCGCCGATGAGGCGCACGCGATTGGCCTCATCAATCGAGTCCTTTCCGATGAGGACTTCGCGGCCAGCGTGGACGCTTATGTGCAGGGTCTGGCCGAAAAGTCTGCCACGGCTCTGACTTTGCTGAAGAATTTGCTGTACCAGACCGATGGCATGACGCTCGAAAAAGCCATCGAAGCAGGCGCACAGGTGAACGCGCTTTCCCGCACCACCGAAGACGCAAAAAGGGGCTTTGCGGGATTCACGAAAAAGAGCTAACGCGACTCCCAAAAGCGCCAGGCGGTCTTGAAATCCCGGGTGAGGGGCTGCTGGATCAGATTGGCGCGGATGAGTTCCACGGGGATCGAGTTCTGTTCCAGGATCGCGTCGTGAAAGGCGCGGTCGGTTATCCTGCCGGATTCGACCAGTTCCTTGTGCAGGGTCTTGAATTGCAAAGCCCCCAGCATATACGCGGATTGATAGATCGGCGGATACGAGCCATCAAACGAGCGCCGCACTTCCGCGGTGGCGTTGTCGCGTTCGAAGCCCACGCGGTTCACCAGAAAGTCGATAGACTCCTGCTCGGACATTTTGCCGAGGTGGAAGCTCAGCGAAAAGATGATGCGCGCGGCCCGGTGCATGTGCCAGAACAACATGCCGATGCGGTCCTCCGGCGTTTTCGCGAATCCCTGGTCCCACAACAGAAGTTCCCAGTAGAAGGCGTTGCCCTCGGTCCAGAAAGGCGTGGCGAACGGCCGGCGGTAAGTGCGGGAACGCGCCGCCATGAAAAATTGCAGATGGTGGCCGGGGATCAGCTCGTGCAGCACGGTGGCGCGCGCAAAATGGACATTGTTGCCGCGCATGCTCATCAGCTTCTGCTCCTGAGTCATGATGTTGGTGGGGAAAGCCAGCTCGATGATGTAGCCGCCCAGGAAAAATGGCGCCGAGCGCTGCTGTTCCGGCGTGAGCATCTCCTGCCACCAATCCTCGCGCGCTAGAGGAGGCACGGTGACCAGGTTGCGCTGCGTGACGTAATCGAGGGCTTCCTGGGCTAAACGCCGAACCAGTTCCGGTTGCTTTCCGGGTTCGACAAAGTCGTTCTTTACTTTTTCGAGCGCCGCGTGCCAATCATCGCCCAGGCCCATTTCGCGCGAAGCGCGGATCATTTCCTGTTCGCACCAGGCGAGCTCCTTGCGCGCCAGTTCGATGAGTTCCTCCGGCGTGTAGGGAATCAGATTGTAGTTGAGGTCGCTGATCAGCGCGTCGCGGCCGGCGGGACTCCCCACCACCGTGCTGTTTTCCGCAGGCTGAATCGCCTTGGCGTAGGCTTCCAGTGCGGCGTCGGCGCGTTTATAGGGATCGGCCATCCACCAGGTGAAGTTGGGATCGTAGCCGTTGTAAAACTCAAACCAGCCTTTGAGTATCTTGCGCAGCTCGGTGAGACGTTCCGCCGCGCGGATCGCCAGCAAGGTCTTGGGCTTGGAGTTTCCCTCGGCGGCCTTGCGTCCGTCGTCGATAGGCTTGAGGATGGCCGCGACGGAATCGGCGGCTTTCCGCGGATCGATGCTCTCCATGCGCTTACGGGCTTCTTCGAGGGTGATGATGGTTTTACCGAACGGCAGCAGTTGCTCCACGTCGCGGTCGCGGGCGGCATCGAGTTGAAGCTGACGGCGCTGACGCGCGAGCAAATTGCGAAACAACAGGTAATCCACGCGTCCATCGTGACTCAAGGAGTCGAAGTTCACCTTGTTGAGCGCGTCTTGCTGCTCGGCGTAGAAACGGTCGAAGCGCGCGCGGCGCGTTTCACTGAAACGGATAGCGTATACCCGGCTGAGGGAATCGCGATCGGCGGTATAGCGCTCGATCAGGGGGCGCAGTTCGCTGGAAACGGGTGGCGCTTGGGCAGCGAGGTAACTCGCAATCAGGAGCGCTGCCGCGACCGGTTTCATCACCTCTGTCTTAACACGGAAATAATGTCGTCCGCTGTGATCACGCCGGCCAGCTTGTGGTCGTGGCCGGTGACGGGCAGCGCCAGCAGATTGTATTTGTCAAAGAGTTCGGTGACGCGGTCCTGCCGCTCGCTGACCGGCACCTGGATGAGGGTTTCGGACGCCAGATCCGCCAGCCGCGCGCCGCCTTCATACAGAAACAGCCGCGCAAGAGGCACCGTAGCGGCCAGGCGCTCATGTTCGTCGACCAGGAACAGTGTATTGAGCGTCTCCAGCAAATCTTCGTTTTCCTTGAGGGCCGCCAGTGCGTCGGCAACCGTCGCATCGGCTCGCAGAGCGACGTACTCGGTGTTCATCAGGCCGCCGGCCGTGTCCTCGGCGAATTCCATGAGCTCCTCGACCTCATGCTTGGGGTCGTGCTCCATCTCTTCAAGAATTTCGTCGCTGGTATCTTCTTCGAGCTCGGCCAGCACGTCGGCGGCTTCATCGGGGGCCATTTCCTCGACGATATCGGCGGCGGTTTCCGTTTCCAGAGATTCGAGAATGCTGGCCTGGATCTCCAGATCCACTTCCGAAAGCGCTTCGGCGGCAACTTCGCTGTCGATATTTTCGAAGATCGCCTCGCGGTCCTCCGGACCCAGCGCTTCGACGATGTCGGCGAGGTCGGCCGGGTGCATGTTTTCGAGCAGCCGGTTGGAGATATTCAAGCGCAAACGGCGCTGCGGGTCGGGCTCCAGAATATTGCAGAATTCCCAGCGAATGGAATGCGGAGCAATGCGCACCTGCAGGCGGCGGATCCAGCGCGGCGGCAGAATTCCGCGGAACAGGCGGCGGAAAATGCTGCGGATTCCGATGTCCACTTCGAGCACCCACAGAATCTGCGCGTCGTTTTCCTCGCGCAGCTCAAAAGTAACGTCGTTGACGCGCACCACTTTGCGGCCCTGCGCATCGACAATCTGCTGATCGAGAAGATCGCGAGCCAGCCGCAGCATGTATTCGTCGGAATGATACGGCGTGAGATTCTCATCGCGCAAGTGAATTCCGTCGAGCGAAATGGTCTTGACCTGGTCGAAGCGGATGGTCAGCAGCGTGCCATCGCCGCTCAGCAGAAAGCGGTCTACGCGGACGGGATCCACCAGCGGGACAATGGCGGCATCTTTGACCACACCGAGCTTGCGCCCCTTAAGGTCATAGACCTTGAGGCCGAAGAGCTCGGTAAGGTACAGAATATCTTCCGCCATCGACTACCTGGTTCCATAAAGCGCGCACGCATAACCGGGCTATGGGCCCGCACTTCTACTATGCCGGATCGCCCGCAAAGGGCGCAAGATGGTTCTTGCAGTTACAGATGGAGCTGGCTGATGGTGATGGAGCCCGCAAAACACAGATCGACATCGCGGCCGGGGGTGCGTGGGCGCGCGACGTAGGAGCCGCCAAAGCGGAGTTGGGAGCCCTCGCGGTGAAAGCGCACGTCGAGCGGCTGGTTATCGGGTTCACAGATGGTAACGGGCGCGGCGTTTTCATTCTCGATGTGCGGCAAATTCACGTTCCAGTAGCTTTTGGCGGGACACGTTTGTGCGAATAGTTGGGTAACGATGGGGCGCGCGAGATCGCGGGAACTGGTCCAATCCAAAGGCAGGGCGCGCTTGATGTACTGCGAGATGGCAATGGCCGGCTTGCCCAGGTAAGCGGCTTCGCGCGCGGCCGCGACCGTTGCCGACGTATACAAGTCGGCGCCCAGGTTGCCGCCATGATTGATGCCCGACAAGACCCAGTCGATGTCTTCAAAAACGGAAGTTAAGGCAGCCCGGACGCAATCGGCGGGGGTGCCGGATAGAGTAAATTCCCGGGGCGCGGTTTCGATCAAAGTCAATGTCTCATGCGTGGTCACGCGGTGGCCCGCGTAAGAGTGCGGCTCGCGCGGGGCCAGCACGTAAACCTCGCCGAACTCCGCCGCCAGGCTTTTGAGTGCGGCGAGACCAGCGGCGTCCCACCCGTCGTCGTTGGTTACGAGAATCTTGGTCACGGCGGGTTGGTCACAGGAGAAGGGAATACTAGGCGGAGGCGCGGGAGATCGCTGAGTCAGTCGGGATGGTAATCGTGAACTCCGCTCCGCCCGTTTCGCGATTGGCCGCGCTCACGGTGCCGTCCTCGCTTTTCACAATCGAATTCACGATATGCAAGCCCAAGCCGCCCCCGATTCTCGTCGAGCTATTGGGCTGGAAGATGCGGGGCAACAGGTCCGGCGCGATTCCGAGGCCGTCGTCGGCCACCACCATCTCGAATTCACGATCCGTGCGCCGCGCCCGCACGGAAATGGTCCCGCCCCGCGGCATGGCGTGGACCGAGTTCAAAAACAGATTGAGCAGTACGCGCTCCCAACCCCAAGGATGGTGCAGCACGATGCCGGGCTCAATGTCGCAGGCAAAGCCGATCTTGGGACCATGGTGCATGGCGACCGAATCCTGCACGAAAGTCACGGCTTTATCGAGAACCGTCTCCAGTGGAGCGGAACCGTGATTCGCCGCCTGCATACTCAGAGTGATGTCTCTGCCGCGTTCAATGCTGCGAAAAATCGTGGCGGACAAAGACTCCCAGCGGGGGTCGTCGGAGAGCAGATCCGCGGCTTCCATCAAGATTTGAAAAATATTGTTCAGATCGTGAATCAAACACTGCGTGGTAAGGTCCGGCAGGGCAAGATCGGGAAGCGTTAGATCCGGCGTCGTTTCCATCTAGTGCGCGATCTCCCGCAGTGTACTAAAAAATTCGGGGAAGGAAACCCCTGCCGATTCGGCACCCGCGATGGTGCAGGGACCATCGGAGGCGAGCGCGGCCACGGCGAAGGCCATGGCGATGCGGTGATCGCCTTCCGAATCCACCTCCGCCGCGTGAAACTTCTGCCCTCCGGGGATGCGGAAGCCGTCCGGCGAGGATTCGATCTCGACGCCCATGCGCTTAAGATTGGATTCGATGGTGGCGATGCGGTCGGTTTCCTTGACGCGCAACTCGCCAGCGTCACGCACGACCAATCCTCCCGAACTCGCCGCGCCCAGCACGGCCAGCGCGGGGATCTCATCGATCAGACCGGCGGTGAGCGCGCCTTCAATGACGCCGCCGGCGATCTTCGACGCGCGAATGCGCAGGCTGCCGATCAACTCGCCGCCGCTTTGTTTCACGTCGACCACTTTGATTGACGCGCCGATCGACGTCAGAAAATCGAGTAGCGCGGAACGCGTGGGATTCAACCCGACATTGTGAATCACCAGATTCGACTCCGGCATCAGCAGCGCGGCGACCAGGAAAAATGCCGCCGAAGACAGATCGCCGGGAACCACCAGCTCGCGGCCAGTGAGCTGCGCGCCTTCCGTCAGAGTGATGACACGTTGCTGGACTTCGACCTCCGCGCCGAACTCGCGCAGCGCGATTTCCGTGTGATCGCGCGTCTGAATCGACTCGCGGACAACGGTATTTCCTTTCGCAAACAGCCCGGCAAATAAAACGCAGCTCTTCACCTGCGCGCTGGCCACCGGAAGCGTGTAGTCGATGCCGTGCAGCGCGCCTCCGCGAATGGTGAGCGGCGGGAACGTGCCCTGGCGTCCCTCAAGGCTCGCCCCCTCCACGTGCGCGCCCATTCCGGTCAGCGGCCGGATAACGCGGTCCATGGGGCGGCGCGCCAGGGATTCGTCACCGGCAATGCGGCTGGTAAACGCCTGCCCGGCCAAAATTCCGGAGAGCATGCGGATAGTGGAGCCGGAGTTGCCGGCATCCAACTGCGCGGCCGGCTCGTGTATCTTGCCCCCGTGGATGACCACCTTGCCGTCCACTCGCTCCACTTTCGCGCCCAGCGCCGCCATGCAGCCCAGCGTCGACTGGCAATCGGCGCCGGTCGAATAGTTGTGGATCGTGGTGACGCCTTCGGCAATGCCGCCCAGCATTCCGTAACGGTGAGAAATCGATTTATCGCCGGGAAGAGTGATGGCCCCCTCGATGGACTTGGCGGGGGAAACAGTTTCTTGCATGGAATCTTTCAGTGTAACGGTTCCCGGGGGAATCCCCGGAAGCTGCTGTGGGCACGGACTGTACTATTGCAGCATCTCGCGCACCGCGCGAGAGCGGCGGCTGCCCAGACCAAGAATAGCCGTGGCTGGACCGGCGGGAAGGCCGTCATTTGCGGTTCCCCGGCGCTGGTGAGCCCAGACTGCTATCCAGCGAATCCCTTCGTAGGTACGCCAGTAGAGATTTTCGCGCAGAAGGTCGCTGCGCAGGCTGAGGATCTCGCGCCGGGCAAAGCGCTGAATGCCGCGTCCATGACGCCGAAGTACAGGACCGTCGTCATGGCTCAAATACGAGGGCGGGTTGCATTCATGCAATTCCACGATGGCCAGCCGCGTGTCGGTTTTCATGGGATCGCCGGTTGCGTTCCGCGCGACGGTTGGCACCTCCGGGCGTTCGTAGGATTCCAGCAGGGCCGCGCACGAAGTGAACACCAGGTCGTTCACGACCTTTTCCCGCTCTTCGTCGATGTTCGCATCGATCTTGTGAGTGATCAGCTGGCCGGGCCGCAAATAGGCGAAGTCGATGTCGCGGGTGGCCGCCGCGATCCAAGTTTCCTGGCCATGCCAGGTTTCCGGCTGTTTCCATATTCTGAGGTGGTGGCGCTTGGACACGTCATTGAAGCCTTTTTGCCAGGCCATATCCGGCGCGAAGCCTTCCACCGCCAGCAGGGACATGGGCGCGGCGGTGTCTCCGTGACCTTCGGCGACGGCGCGAATCCTGCGGATATTGCTGCGCATGCCGGGAGAGCCCGGCTGGTTCCATCCGGCGGCTTCGAAAGCAGCAGTCAACTGTTCCCGCGAGCCAATAAACAAGAGGTTGGTCAGATCCGATGGGCGATTCCGGTCCGGGCGGTCGGGGCTCAGCGTATGGGTTCTCATGGGCATGGCCGCGGCTATCTCCGCCAGGAGGGCGCGTTCGTCGCCGGATACAGGTTGGCCGCCGGATACAGGTGAGCTACTCTGGGTTTGCACGGCAGGCACGGCCGTAAGGGGAACAAATAGAGGTTGCGTCAAGGCCAGCGTGAGTTCCACCCCAGCCGGGTAATACAACTCGGGCTCGGGCACCTGTAACAGCAGCGTCTTGATGGCCCAGGAAGCGGCTGCCAGTTGCGGCTGCCACTGGAGCGCGGTTCGGATGTAGCCGCCCGCGCGATAGGAAAGAGTGTTGGTGGGCCGCACGCCGCGAATGCTGCCGTCGGAGGCTACTTGTTCGCGGCCGGTATCGACTTCGAGTACGCGGCACGAAACCGGAAGACGATCGCCATTCGGCAAGGTCACACTAGTGAACTCGAGGTCGAAGGCTGCGTTTTCGTGTTTAAGTCCCAACCCCACACGTTGAACGGACTTGACTGTGCCGGAAATCACGCTGCCCTGAGGGAGTATGATTTGCTCGCCCAACGATGGCGCGACGGTAAAGCCGAAGGTGACCGGTGCAATCAGTACGGCGGTGACGGGGTCTCCCGCCCGGCTGGCGTAAGAGCTGACGGCGGTCGTAAGCCGGATATGGAGTTGCGCGCCCGGCGGCGCCTGCCGCAACGAGATGAGATTCAAAGCCAACCACGCATAGGCGAAGCTCATGAAGGTCGTCTTAGTATAGACGAAGGTCAGACTGCGCTCATCGCGGATTGGTCCTGCAACTTAGCTGTAGGTGAATGGATTGAAATCTTACGAATGCGGTTTCGCATGAAAGAGGTTGGGACCGGAATCGCCGGGCTCGGGGCTGACAATATCGAGATTCACAACAATCGGCTCCTGGCCGCTGCGGACGATCACCGCTTCCACCGGTTCGTCAGGGCGCGCGTTCATCTCCTGGTGCGGCACGTAAGGCGGCACATAAATGAAATCGCCGGGACCGGCTTCTTCCACGTATTCCAGATGATCGCCCCAGCGGAAGCGGGCGCGGCCGCGGACGATGTAGAGAACCGTCTCGAGCTCACCGTGATGATGGGCGGCGGTTCGCACCGCGGGCTCGACCACCACCGTGCCCGCCCATAACTTACTCGCTCCCGTACGCGCGTGGGTGATGGCCGCGGCCCGCAACATCCCGGGGGTCTGCGGAGTGTTGGTATCCAACTCACCCGCCCGGACTATGCGGATTCCGTGTGCTTTCCAATCGGGTGTTGCCGGATCAGCCATATCTGCGTATTTTAGCTTAGGCCAAGGGCATAGCCCTAAATATTTCCTAGGGTTTTACCGATACTACTTTCAGGAATGGGTGTAAGGCCGCATAGGTCATGGCCGAGATTGAAGCAGTATCGAAAGGACTTGGAGCGACGAACGCGGAGTCGCGCCTCCCCCATTGGGACAACGCCTTCGAAGAGCCCAGCCAGGCCGCCGCCATCCTGATCGTCGACGCCCTGGAGATCAACCGGCGCGTGCTCAACGCCATGTTGAAAACCGAAGAGTACCGCATCATGGAAGCCACGCGTCCCGAGGAAGCAATGGACATCCTGGGGCAGCAGAGTGTGGATCTCGTGGTCGTCGATCTGGTAATGCCAGGGATGAGTGGACCCGATTTCTGCCGTGTGCTGAAAGCGGACCGCCGCACCCACCTGATCCCCATCCTGATGACCACGGGCGTGCAGGGCACGGAAAACGAGATCGCGGGAATTGATTCCGGCGCCGATGACTTTCTGCTGAAGCCCCTGAAGCCGGCGCTGGTGCGCACGCGCATCCGCAGAATGCTGCGCAACAAGGCGCTGACAGATTCGCTGGATGAAGCCGAAACCATCCTGTTCGCTCTGGCCAAGTCCGTGGAAGCGCGCGACAACTACACCGGGCTGCACTGCGAGCGGCTCGCGGCCTATAGCATCCGGCTGGGCCAGGCGCTGGGCGTGTCCAAAGCCGATCAATTGGCTCTGTATCGCGGCGGCTATCTCCACGACATCGGCAAAGTAAGTATCCCGGATGCCATCCTTTTCAAGAGCGGCATGCTGAGCAATGAAGAGTGGCTGATCATGTGCCAGCACACATTGCGCGGAGAAGAGATCTGCCGGCCCATGAAATCGCTGGCGCCGGTGCTTCCCATCATCCGCGGCCATCACGAGCGCTGGAACGGCTCGGGCTATCCGGACGGCCTGCGCGGCGAAGAAATCCCTTGGCTCGCGCGTATCCTGCAGGTGGCCGACATCTACGATGCGCTCACGACCGCGCGCTCCTATAAGCCGGCGTTTTCGCATCAGCACGCGCTCGATATCATGCTCGAAGAAGCCGGCCGGGGATGGCGCGATCCGGAGCTGATCCCTCTGTTCGCCGAGGTTACCAGGCCCGCGGGTGATCCCACCGGCTCTCCGTGGCCGGCCGATGGCGAGATGCAAAATTCGCTCGAAAACATGCGCCGCGAGCTTACCAAGTAAGCACCGCTTACAATAGGGGTGTGGGCCGCCTTATCGCCACTGTTCTCCTGGTCTGTGCACTGCCCCGTCCGCTGCCGGCACAGTTGATGACCAAGCTGGCGCCGCAAGCGGACCGCGCCTTCGATCATTACATTAAGAACCTGGAAAGCGGACTCGACTGGCAGCCGCGCGTCAGCGTCGACGCGGGCACCGTGAAGATCGTCCCGGGCGCAACGGAATCCTTGGTGGTCCTCGACGGCGCCCTGATCCACGATTGGCGCGCCGCGGTTGTCGCTCCCCGCGCCAGGATTGAGAAACTGATCGCGTTGTTACAGGCCTACGACGGCTATCCGCGGCATTACGCGCCGCAGGTAACCGCCGCCAAGGTTTACAGCCACGAAGGCAATATCTGGCGGGTGTTTCTCAAGCTCTACAAAAAAAATGTGTTCACCACCAACTTGAACACCGATTACGATATTGAATACCGCCCGTTGGGGCCGTCGCGGTGGGGCATTCTTTCCCGCTCGACGAAGGTCGCGGAAATCGATGACGGCCGCGAGTTGCCCGTGGGCCAGGGGCATGGATTCCTGTGGCGCTTGAACGCCTACTGGGTGCTGGAGCAACGGGCGGAAGGCGTCTATATCGAATGCCGCGCCATTTCCATGTCGCGCGACGTGCCGGTGGCGCTGCTCTGGGTGGTGAAGCCGATGCTGATCAGCGTCCCGCGGGAGTCTTTGCAGGACACTTTGGAAGCTACCGTCCGGGCGTTGCGCTAACTCTTGGCCGACGCCGGCTCCGACCTCACCTTGGGAGGAACTGGCGCGCCGGGGTTTGCAGGCAAGACCGCGTACGATCTCGGTATTTACCGCGGCATGACGGAGTTGTCGGCGGTGCTCAAGCCCGCGGGCGATTCGTAGCCGCTCGCTCTCCGAACCCTGGCGGCCGCCGCCGCCACGCTCGATAGGTTGTCGATGACGTTCTTGATCGACGCATTGGCCCAGTTCGTGGCGAGTTCACCGGCGAGTCCGAGTCCGCTGTTAGCACGGGGAGTTTGCGTTATCGCAATTTTGAAATTAGTCTGTAACTAGATGCCAAAGACGGCGGTCGTCCTGTACTGCGAGGAAGACGGCTCATGTCCCTGCTTGGAATGGCTCGACGAATTGTCGGTCAAAGCCCAGGCTAAGCGCCTCCTTCGGCTGGAACGCCTGCGCGAACTCGGGCACGAACCGCGGCGACCAGGGGCGGATCTGCTGCGAGATGGAATTTATGAACTCAGGGTCAGCCTGCAAGGTATCCATTACAGGATTCTCTATTTTTCCATGGTACGGTGGCGGCGGTCGTGGCACATGGAATCGTGAAGGAGCGCGCTGTTCCGCCGAGGGAGATTGACCGCGTGATCCAGCGAAAGAAGGTCTTTGCGGCCAATCCGGCCAAGCATAGTCGATCAGAGGAGGTTGCGGATGACTAGGAAACCCAAGAACTTGACCGATGCCGTGGAGATGATTCACCGCCGGTACTTCAAGGGGAAACCGGAGCGGTTGAAGGCCTTGGAGGAAGCCCGGGCAGACGATGAGGTCGCCCAGAAAATCTTCGAACTCCGTACCAAGGCAGGTCTGACGCACGCCCAGCTCGCCAAAGTGATCGGCACGACGGCGTCGGTGATCTGCCGCTTGGAGGACTCCGACTACGAAGGGCATTCGTTGGCCATGCTGCGGAGGATCGCCGGTGCGTTGAATAAGAGGGTCGAGATCCGGTTTGTCCCGATCCGACGCACTGCGTAGCGAGCTAAGTTATAGGCCGTTGCACGCCGCATCGATGCATCAACCCCGACGACGGGTTCGAGTTTGCTATTCTCCGGCATGCCAATTCAAAAGGCCGGACGGATTCGTGAGACGTTGCGTGATTCAGGAAGAAACGACGACCGAAATGCGGAGCGCTACTCTTGCCTTCGAGGATCGCAGCACCTCGCCCGGAATTCGCGGTTCGAAGGTCAGCGCCCTTGTTTCTTCCGCGCGTCGTCCAGCATTGCTTTCACGGCTGCGCGTGACTGTTTCAGCTTGCTAGAAACAGGTTTTTCCTCCGCGAAAGCCTTCAGGAGTTCCGAACGCTGATTGAATCGGTTAAGAATTGCAGCCGTCAATCGCTCGTGAGTCGCCTGGAGTTTGGGGCCGACAGTGGACCGAATGACCTGTTCGGCACGTATGGCATGTGCCGCCCACTCAGGCGTGATGAGCTGGTTGAAACTGATTTCATTCTTCTTTTCAAGCACGCGCACTTCTGAATTGTCTCTATTGACGATCGTGGCTGTATCCTGATCCCATCCATCACGTGTTGTTGAAGAGACAACGATCGCAAGGCGTGTCTCGATGGGCAGCTCCGGCCATGACCCGACGTGGCGAGCACCCCTGTCATGGAGTATCACGGACTGCATTCGCTCTGACGCGACGCGGGCCGCTGTCTGTAATCGCGTGGGCGCAGCTGGATTCTGACCCAAGGTAGCGCTTACCGAGACCAGCATGACAACGGAGTCATCGCGTTTCTTCCTTATAGAGTTCCCGTGTGTGTCGAACCGTCGCTTGGAATGTGATGGATATAAAGCCGTAGCGCGGCCGCAGCCGGTTGCGGACTCGGGCCAGCGAAACGAATCCGAGCCCGGTCAGGTGGTCGGAGTTCACCCCGGCCGGCAGGCGCTCGGCGATCCAGATCAGGGTGCGTTTCTCAACCTCGGCTAACAGACTGGTGTGAGAGCGGTTAGCGGTCTTAACCTCGGCGGCGGTAGACATGGCTATTAGCTGGATACGGCCCGGCCGGATTACGTTACTTTAAGGATTGGGGGCGCGGTATAATCGCACTGTAAATGGAAGAAGTCATTAAGCGGCTCCAGGGAGAGATTTCGCTGCTCGAAGTCGAGTTGCGGGTGGAACTTCCGCGGGAAATTCTCAAGGCCCGGGCCCATGGCGACCTGAGTGAAAACGCGGAGTATCACGCCGCCAAGGAGCGCCAGGCTTTCGTCAGCGCGCGCCTGGGCCAGCTTCACGCCCGCTTGCGCGAAGTCTCCATGATCGACATGTCCAAGATCCCGCATGACCGCGTGGGTCTGGGGTCCACGGTGACGGTGCTGGATATCGCCAAAGATGAAGAAATCCGTTACAAACTGGTGACCAGCGAGGATGTGGACGTCGCCAAAGGCCTCATCTCGACCAGTTCCCCCATCGGCCGCGGATTGCTAGGCAAGAACGTGGGCGATACCGTGCGGATTGAGATTCCGGGCGGGGTGCGGAACATGGAAATCATCGAACTGATCACCATTCATCAGAGCAACGGCTCAAAATGACGCTCACGCACGGCATCGGATACGTCTGCAGCAAAGCGATCCGGCTGATTGTGCGCGGGCTGGCGTTATCCCGGATTCACCCCAACGTACTGACCTTCCTGGGACTGGTAATCAACATTGTAGCGGCCTACCTGCTGGCGGTGGGCCAGTTCCGCTGGGGCAGCGCCGTGATCATCGGCGCGGGTCTGTTCGACATGGTGGACGGCCGCGTGGCGCGCGAAACCAACCGCGTAACCCGCTTTGGCGGCTTCTTCGATTCCGTGATGGACCGCTATTCGGATCTGGCGCTGCTGGTGGGATTGCTGGTCTGGTACGGCTCCATCAACCGTCCGGCGTATGTGGTGCTGACCGCGATCGCCATGATCGCCTCGGTGATGATCAGCTACACGCGCGCCCGTGCGGAAAACTCGATCCCCATGTGCAAGGTGGGATTTTTGGAGCGGCCCGAGCGAGTAGTACTGGTGATTATTGGCGCGCTGTTTGACCGGATGGCTCCGGTGCTGTGGGTGCTCGCCGTGCTGGGGAACCTGACGGTGGTGCACCGCATGATATTCACCTGGCAGGAATCCAAGCGTCTCGAGGAAGCGCAGCTCAAGGCTCCGGCATCGCGCGCGGCGAAAGTCTAAGCGCTACTGGTTACGATCAAATTCCCGGCGCGGTCGTTCCGGTATTTCCAACCGGACGGAATTAACGTAGTCGAGCCATAATCCAGAACCAAAGCGGGGCCCGCGTTATCGCGCGAAACCACCTGCGCGCGTTGCGGCACGGGAATCGTCCTCCATCCGCCGTCCAGCCATACACGGCGCGTTTCGAGATGCCCTTTCCTGCAGGGCGTCCGGCGCAGCGCCGGCTTGGCGAGGCGCTGGCGCGCGCGCACGCGGATGGTTACGATTTCGACCTCACGTTCGGGCGTGGCGTAACCGTAAATGCGCTCATGCTCGCGATGGAAGGCCCGGACTGGATTGGCGGCATTCCAGGGTACGTTCAGTTCATAACTCTGCCCGCGATAGCGCAGGTCCGCGCTGCGCTCGATTTCCGCACTCGGCGACTCTCTGCGCGCGAGGCGTTCGAGGGCGCCGAAGGTTTTTTCAAAGCTAATGCGCCCCAGTACCCCCGCGGCATAATCGCGCACCGCATCGGCCATCAGCATTCCCAGGGCGGATAATGCGCCCGCGTGTTCCGGCACAATCACCGTGCGGATGCCGAGTTCGCGGGCAATCTCGCAGGCGTGCAGGCCGCCGGAACCTCCGAAAGCCACCAGCGCGAAATCGCGGGGGTCATGCCCACGCTCCACGGAAACCACACGAATCGCCCGCTCCATGTTGGCATTGGCGACGCGCAGAATCCCGGCTGCGGCAGCACTGCGGTCCAGTTTGAGGCCCCGCGCAATGCGGTCCACGGCCGCGGCAGCGCGCTCGACGTCAATCGACATCGCTCCGCCGAGTAACTGCGCGGCGCCGATGCGTCCCAGGACCACATGCGCATCGGTCACGGTGGCGTCAGTACCGGCACCGTAACAGGCCGGCCCGGGATCGGCTCCCGCGCTTTGCGGACCCACGCGCAGCAGGCCTCCGGCATCCACACGGGCGATGGACCCGCCGCCCGCTCCCACCGTGTGAATATCCAGCATCGGAATGCGAATGGGATAACCATCGACCATCGCTTCCGTGGTCTCACGCGGGGCTCCGTCGGCCAGGCTCACGTCGGTCGAAGTGCCGCCCATATCGAAGCCGAGCACGCGGCGGAATCCACTCAAGCGCGCGGTCTCGAGCGCTCCCACAACACCTCCCGCGGGTCCGGAGAGCACCGTGCGCACGGCGTGTTTGGCCGCGGCCTTGGCGGAGAGGAATCCGCCATTCGATTGCATGATGGCGATGCGGTAGTTGCGCGCGCGGGAGAGATTGTCGAGGTAGCTTTCCATCAACGGGCCGACGTAGGCGTTCACGAACGTCGTCGAGCTGCGCTCGTATTCGCGAAACTCCGGGCTAATCTCATGCGAGGAACATAGGTAGACGCCGTTCAGCGCCAGCGCCGCGTTCAACTGCTTGACGACGGCTCGCTCATTGGCCGCGTTTTGATACGAGTGCAGAAAACAGATGGCGACTGCTTGCACGCGCGCGCGGCGGAGCTTCGCAGACAGGCGCGCGAGTTCCGCCGCCGTGGGGCGCAACGCGATGGCGCCGTCATGGTAGGTCCGTTCGCGCACGCCAAAACAAAGCTTCGGATCGGCCAGCAGGCGCCGCGGAGCCGGGGTCAGGTTGTAAAGCTCGGCCCGGTTTTGCCGCCCGATTTCCAGCAGATCCTCGAACCCGGCCGTGGTTACGAACGCAGTACGCGCGCCTTTGCGCTCCAGCAGGGCATTGGTCGCAACCGTGGAACCATGCACTACTTCCACCTTGCGTTTGCCGGCGGCCCGCGCCAGTCCTTCCAGAATCACCCGCGCGGGATCGGTTCGACTGGAGCGCAGCTTGAAGGTTTCCAGTTGACCGTCGTCATGCAGAACCACGAAATCGGTAAACGTTCCCCCGGCGTCGACCCCGATGCGCATTGAGTTTCTATTTTACATGCGCGAAATTCGCGTCCCCGGGCGCGCGTGCGGCATCCCGTTCGTGCGTCATGATAGAAGCAGGTGATCCATCTCCAGGGTGTTACCAAGCAATTTGCCGGCAAGCGAAGAGTCACCGCGCTGGAACGCGTGGACCTGCACATCGCGCGCGGCGAGATGGTTTCGATTGTCGGCCCCTCGGGCTCCGGCAAATCGACCCTGCTGAATCTGATCGGCGGTCTCGACCGGCCCACGGAAGGTGAAATCAAGATCGACGGCCAGGCGCTTTCCGTGCTCAGCGACGACGAACTCACTCGCGTCCGCCGCGACAAGATCGGTTTCATTTTCCAGTTCTTCAATTTATTGCCGACTCTGTCGTGCCTGGAAAACGTATCGCTGCCGCTGCACCTGCGCGGATGGCCTCGCAAGAAAATCGACGAACGCGCCCGCGAATTGCTCGACCTGGTGCAGCTTGGCGCGCGCCTGGAGCATCTTCCCGATGAACTCTCCGGAGGGGAGCGCCAGCGCGTGGCCATCGCCCGCGCCCTGAGCGTGTTTCCGCCGGTCCTGCTCGCGGACGAGCCCACCGGCAACCTGGACACCCACACCGGCGCGGAGATATTGAAGCTGATCCACGATCTGCATGACCGCTTGGGCGCAACGGTTCTGATCGTCACGCACGACGCGGCGGTGGCGGAAAGCTGCCCCAGAACTATCGGCATCCGCGACGGCCGCATTGTCACCGATGTCCACCGGGAGCTTCTTCGAAAATGATGCTCCTGCGCCTCATCAGCTGGCCGTACGCGCGCAAACACCGGTTGCGCTGGATGCTCACGATGGCCGGCATTGTCTTGGGCGTCGGCGTGTTTGTCGGCATGCACACGGCGAACCAAAGCGTGCTCGCCGCGTTTCGTGAAACCATCGACAAGGTCGCCGGGACCACGCAGTTGCAGATTACGGCGGGTGAGCCGGGATTCGGCGAAGAAGTTCTCGAGAAAGTGCAGAGCGTGCCGGAGGTGCGCGCCGCCGCGCCCGTGATCGAAGCGACCGTCTCCACTGGCCAGGGCAATCTTCTGATCCTCGGCGTCGACATGCTGGGTGATCGCAGCCTGCGCACCTACGATCTGGAAGGCACCGACGAAGCGATCGACGACCCACTCGTGTTCCTGGCACAGGCAGATTCCCTGATCGTGACCAAGACGTTCGCCGGGAGAAACGGATTGCAAGTCAACAGCCGCGTGCCCATGCGCACCATGCAAGGCGATCTGATCTTTACCGTGCGCGGGATCATGAAGCCGGGCGGCCTGGCCAGCGCCTTCGGAGGCGACCTGGCCATCATGGACATCTATGCCGCACAGAAGTTTTTCGGGCGCGGCCGTCGCTTCGACCGCGTCGATCTGGCCCTGCGGGATGGCGTGACGCTAGTCGCCGGCGCCGCAAAGTTGCGGAATCTCCTCGGACCCGGTTATGAAGTAAGTCCTCCCAGTTCCCGCGGCGAGCAATTCGAGCAGACCTCGCGTATTTATTCGCTGGCTTCGAACATCACTAGCATCTTCGCCCTATTTATTGGGATGTTCATCATCTACAACACCTTCGCCATTGCGGTTACGCAACGGCGCTCGGAGATTGGCATCCTGCGCGCCCTGGGGGCCACGCGTTCACAAATCCGCGCCTTGTTCTTGACGGAAAGCGCGATCGCGGGGTCCATCGGCTCCGGGCTCGGCGTCTTGTTTGGAATCCTGATGGCGCGGGCCATGGCCAGCTACATCGGGAACATCCTGACTGACGTCTACGGCGTCGCGCAGCGGGCCGACGGCATCCAGGTGGACCCGGTTCTGATCGCAGGTGCCTGGGCGATGGGCATCGTGACCAGTCTGTTTGCGGCGGTCATTCCCGCGCGCGCCGCGGCTTACGTCGATCCCGTGAAGGCCTTGCAGAAAGGCCGCAATCAAGCTTTGTCCGAAGGCGAGAGCTTGCTCCGGCGCTGGGCTGCGCTAGACTGCGCGGGGATGGCTGTCGTCGCAGTCGTCTTCAGCCGCAGTACAGTTATCTTCTATGCCGGATTCGTTCTGAGTGGTGTCGCCGCTGTGTTGCTCGCTCCGAGTCTGACGCTGTGGCTCTCGCGCGTCTTGCGGCCGCTGTTAGCGGTGGCCCGGCCGGTGGAAGGAACGCTGGCCGCCGATAGCCTGATTCAAAGTCCGCGGCGCACGTCGGGCACGGTGGCGGCGCTCATGTTGTCTCTGGCACTCGTGATCTCGTTGGGCGGCTTGGCGCGCGCCAGCTACGACTCTCTGGCCGATTGGATGCGGATCGCGCTCAATCCGGATTTGTTCGTCACTACGGCGCAGAGCGTGACCTCGCGGACCTTCGTGTTTCCGGCGTCGCTCGGCGATGGCCTGCGCGCGATTCCCGGTGTGGACGAAGTGCAACTGGTGCGCAGCGTGCGGGTTCCCGTGAAAGGCGGCCCGGTGATGTTGGTGGCGCTGGACGTGGGGTCGGTGGAACGGCGCGCAAAGCTGCCGCCCGTGGAAGGCGACGCGGCCAGCATGTACCGCCGGACCGAACGCGGCGAAGCCGTGCTGGCTTCGGAAAATTTCGTGCGCCTGCACGGCGGCAAGCTCGGCGAGGTGCTGGAAATCGCCGCTCCCAATGGCATGCTCAAATTGCCTATCGCCGGCATCGTGCGTGATTTTTCGGATCAACAGGGCAGTTTGCTGATTTCACGCGAAGCCTACATTCGCGCCTGGAACGACGATTCCGTGAACGTGTTCCGCGTCTATGTAAAACAGGGCGCGCGCGATTCGGACGTGCGGCAACGCATTCTCGATACATTCGGTAAACAGCAGCGGCTTTTCGTGCTGACCAATAAAGACGTGCGTGACTACGTGACGCGTTTGACCGATCAGTGGTTCGGCTTGACTTACGTTCAGATCGCCGTGGCGGTTTTGGTGGCGATTCTGGGCATCGTGAATGCGCTCACCGTTTCCATCACGGACCGGCGGCGCGAGTTGGGTGTATTGCAGGCCGTTGGCGGTTTGCGCCGGCAGATCCGGCACACGGTGTGGATGGAGGCGGCGGCCATCGGTTTTATCGGCCTGGTTCTCGGTCTGCTGCTGGGCGCGGTGGAGTTGTACTACGCCATCGAGATTTCGCGCCGCGATCTGGTTGGCATTGATATTGGGTACGCGTATCCGTTCCGCACAGCGTTGGCTTTGGCGCCCGTAATCCTGATCGCCGCGTTCTTAGCCGCCGTTGGACCCTCCGAGAGCGCGGTGCGGGGATCGCTGGTGGAGGCGCTCGAATATGAATAGGATGCTCTTCGCGCTCGCCCTGGTTGCCTCGTGCGTGCATGCACAGGACGCCCGGCAGATCATGCAGGAAGTGCAAAAGCGCCAGCATTCCACATCGCAGCACTATGAAGGAACGCTGGAAGTGATCGGCGGCGGCAACCGCATCGCCACCAAGCGCTGGACCTTCGATCGGCTGGGCGATTTCGGCGCAAGCAAAGGCGTGCTGCGCTTCACTGTGCCGGCCGAGGTGAAAGGCGTGGGGCTGCTGATCGTCAATCATCCCGACCGCGCCAGCGATCAATGGATCTGGCGGCCCGCCATCGGCCGCGAACAGCGCATCGCCTTGCAGGACCGCTCTACGCGCTTCTTCGGTACCGATTTCAGTTTCGAAGATCTGGAGGAGCGCGACGTAGAGCAGTACGACTACAAGTTCCTCGGCGAAGAAGCCGGCGCGTGGAAGCTGCAATCCACTCCCCGCAAGTCGTCTCAATACACCTACGGATATCTTTGGGTGAAGAAAGACAATTACACGATCGTAAAGATCGAGTCGTACAACAAGAAGGGACTGGTCCGCGTCATTGACTATCGCGACTTCGAGCAAGTGAAGGGCATCTGGACGGCGCGCACAACTGAAGTACACGATGTCACCCGCAATAGCCGGACCATTCTCAAGTACGACAAGCTGGAGTACAACATCCCCAGGAAGGACCCCGACTTCACACTGGATGCCTTGCGGCGGGGTGCGTGATGAGACGGTGGGGTGCGCAATGAGGACGCCGGGTGCATGACGGAGTTGTTATTACTGGCGTTGCTCGCGCAAAGCATCGACCAGCGCGGCTTCCTCGAAAGCCGCGCTCTGCTGTTTCCGCAAGACGCGCCGAATGACAGCGCGCAAGGGGTCAATCAATCTCTCCTCCGCTGGGAAGGGTCCTATAAATCCGCGTCGTGGCTGAAATTCAACGGTTCCTTCGACGCGCGCCTCGACACGCACCGGCAAGTGGACCGCGAGTTGCGCGTGAGTCTGGACGACCGTACCACGCAGAGGCCCGCGCTCGCGCTGCGGCAGCTCAGCGCCACCATCCACAAGGACAAGGTCACGGCGGAACTGGGGCGGCAGTTGATCCGCTGGGGGAAGACCGACATCCTCACGCCCACGGACCGCTTTGCGCCGAGAGACTACTTGAGCAGCGTGGTCGACAGTGACTTCCTGGGCGTCACGGCGGCGCGCGTCACCGTCGCCGGCGCCAACGATTCTTTCGATGTGATCTGGCAGCCCTGGTTTACTCCCAGCCGAACACCGTTGCTCAATCAGCGCGGGACCGCGCTGCCTCCGGGATCGAATGGTGTCGCGATTGTGGATGCCGGCGCACGCTATCCGGGACGCGGACAATACGGCGCGCGCTGGAATCACATTGCCTCCGGCTACGAGTACTCGCTCTCCTACTTCGACGGCTTCAATTCGCTGCCGCTCTTCGATGCGCAGTTCGATCCCAGAACCGCCGTGGTTCGCGCGCAGCGCTTCTATCCCACGATGCGCATGTACGGGGCGGACATGGCGGTCCAATTGCCCTGGGTAACCGTGAAAGGCGAGGCCGGATACTTCACGACCTCTACGCCGGGCGCGCAGAATTACGTTCTTTACGTGCTTCAGGTGGAGCGCCAGGTGAAGGAATGGTCCCTGGTGGGAGGCTATGCGGGCGAAACCGTTACGCAAGGCGCCAATAACCCGCTCCGCTTCACCCCGGATCGCGGCTTCGCGAAATCTTTCGTCGGCCGCGCCGCCCTCACCATCGACGTGAATCGCAGCCTGGTCGTCGAATCCGCCGTGCGCGCGGGCGGTTCCTTCGTGCGCTTCGAATATTCGCAGACCTTTGGTCAGCACTGGCGTGTAACTCCGGGCGTCGCCTGGATTCGCGGCAGCGCGAGCGATTTCCTGGGACAATACCACCGCAATTCCTACCTGTCGCTTGCCGTTCGCTATAGTTTCTAAGTAGGTGAAGATTCCGCTCCTAGCATTGGCGGCCGCGACCGCGCTCACCGCGCAAGACTTCAGCCACATTGCCGTGGACAGGGTGGGTGGCGGATTGCATTTCGCCGAAGGCCCGGTGTGGTCCTACGACGGCTACCTGCTGGTAAGCGACTCGGTGGTCGACAAGATTCACAAGCTGAGCGCGGCCGGGGATACCGTGTTCGCCGAGCGAGCCGGCGGAGTTATGGGTAACGCGTTTGACGTGGAAGGGCGCCTTTACACCTGCGAGTTTCGCGAGCGCCGCGTGACGCGCACTTTGAAAAACGGGAAGATCGAGATCGTGGCGGCGCGCTTCGAAGGCAAGCGCTTCAACGCGCCCAATGATATTGTGGTGCGGCGCGACGGCCACGTCTATTTCACCGATCCCGCCTTCGGCGCGCAGCAGGATGCGCGCGAGATGGACTACTACGGCGTGTTCCACGTTACACCCAAGGGCGAGATCGACGTGGTCGCGAAGTGGAAGACGCGCCCCAACGGCATCACGCTCTCCCCCAATGGCCGGACGCTCTACGTTTCCGATTCCGACGCACGCGTCGTGCGCGCCTACGATCTGGATGGCAAAGGCGCGGCGTCTAAAGAGCGCACGGTTGTGGAGAGGATTCCTGGCGTTCCTAACGGCATCCGCACCGACGAAAAGGGGAATCTGTACGTCGCGGCAAGAGGCGTACTGGTCTACGCGCTTCCGAACAACGGACCCGCGAAGCTCTTGGGAGAGGTGCCTCTGCGCGAGCCGCCCTCCAACCTGGCGTTTGGGGATCAGGACCTGGCCTCGCTGTATATCACGGCGCGCACCGGCGTGTACCGCGTGCGCTTGGGCGTGAAAGGGGCGCTTCCCTACTAGGATGAGCCGCCAATATCCGCCGCATCCGCTCCTGGGCGTCGGCGCGATCATCTTCGAAGGCGACACGGTGTTGCTGGTCGAGCGCGCGGGCGAGCCGCTGAAAGGTTGGTGGTCGATTCCCGGCGGCTTGCTGGAGACTGGCGAGAAGCTCGAGGACGCTCTGCGCCGCGAAGTACTGGAAGAGACCGGTCTGACCGTGGAAATCCTTTCCCGCTTCGATCTTTTCGAGCGTATCATGCGCGATGCCGGGGGTCGCGCCGAATACCACTACGTCCTGGTTGACTATATTTGCCGCACCGCGGGCGGGGAACTTCACGCGGGCGATGACGTGAGCCGCGTCGAATGGGTGCCTTGCGCGCACCTGCGCGACTACAAGGTCACATCAGGCACGATCGAAGCGGTGGAACGAGCATTCACCCATGCACGCGGCTGAGGTTCTGGAATTCGAAGCGTTGCGGGCACTCCTCGGCCGCTATTTGCGCAGTCCCCTGGGGCGCGGAGAACTCGCCAGCGTAACTCCCTCCGGTGATCGTGCAACGATAGAAACGGCGCTTGCCGAAACATCGGAAGGCATCGAGTACCTGCGCGCGGCCTCGCAGCCACAACCGGCCGGCCGCGGGGCGGCCATTCGCGTAAACTTCGGCGATATCGTCGACCCCATCGCCGCCGTTGGCCGGTTGCGCATCGCAGGCGCGACACTCGATGGGCCAGAGATCTTCGAGTTGACACGCGTCCTGGATCTGGCGGCGGAAGTGCGCGGCATCCTGGTCGCCGCCGCTTCCCGGTTTCCTCGCCTGGGAGCGCAGGGAGCCACGATTGCCGATTTGCGCGAGCTCGCCCATGAACTTTCCGGGAAGATTCTGCCCGGCGGAGTGCTGGCCGATCATGCCAGCGTGGCGCTGGCCCGCCTACGGCGCGACGCGGAAAAGCAGCGGCAGGCGATTCAGCATTCGCTCGAGCGCTTCCTGCGCGCGCATCACGAGGACGGAACGCTGCAAGAGGATTTCGTCACCATCCGGAACGACCGCTTCGTAGTCCCCGTGGTCACGGGTCGCGAGCGGCGCGTGCAGGGCGTGATTCACGGCGCCAGCGGCAGCGGCCACACGTTGTTCGTCGAGCCGCTCGAAACCATCGAGCTCAATAACGAGCTGGTCCGGCTGCGCGAAGAGGAAGCCCGCGAGGTCCATCGCATCCTGCGCGAGTTCACGGACCGGCTGCGCGCGCACGCCCCGGAGATCGCGGCCACCACCCGGGCGCTGGCGCGGCTGGAATGGATCTTTGCGAAAGCCGAATTCGCGCTGGAGTTCCGCTGCGTGGTCCCGCGCATCAGCCCGGGTGATCGTAGGCGCATGATCGTCAGGGAAGCGCGCCATCCGCTGCTCGAAGACATCCTGCGCAGGCACAGCAAAGCGGTGGTGCCGGTGACGTTCGATCTCGACGGCCAGCAGCGCACGTTATTGATCAGCGGTCCCAACACGGGCGGCAAGACGGTCACGCTCAAGACCGCGGGTCTATTGGCTCTGATGGCACACGCGGGTTTGCCGGTTCCGGCGGCGGACGCCGAGTTCCCCTTGTTTGACGATGTTCTGGCCGATATCGGTGACCATCAGTCGCTGCAAGAAAGCCTCAGCACCTTTTCCGCGCACATCGTTGCCATCCGCGGGATGCTGGAGCACGCCACGCCGGATTCGCTGGTCTTGATCGACGAGCTGGGCCGCGCCACTGATCCCGAGGAAGGCGGCGCGCTGGGTACGGCCGTGCTCGATGCCTTTCTGAAGCGCGGCTCGTTCACGCTGGCTTCGACCCATCTGGTTGCACTAAAACTCTACGGCGCTTCAACGGCGGGCGTTCGCAACGGCTCGATGGGCTTCGACGACGCGACGCTGCAGCCAACCTACGTGCTGCGGCTCGGCGCTCCCGGTAAGTCCGCCGGTCTCGATATCGCGAGCCGCCTGGGCTTGGATCCGGCACTCATCCAAGATGCCCGCGCCCGCCTGACCACCACCGAACGCGATATCGCGCACTTCCTGAATGAAATGCAGCAAAAGCTCGACGAGTTGGAAAGCGAGCGCTCTGGCGTTGCAACCAAGGAGCGAGCCCTCGCCGCCCGCGAGCAGTCTCTCGATCAAACCTGGGAGAAAAAGTTCGCGGCCAAAATTCGCGAAGTGGAAGACCGCGCCGCCGAGCTTTCCGCGGGCTTTGAAAAGCAGGCCCAAGAGACGCTCGGCGAGCTGAGCCAGAAGGCGCGCGTGAAAATCACCAAGACGCGGCGGGAATTCCAAGAGGCAGTGGAAGCCGCAGTGGAAACATTGACCCCCAAGCGGGCCGTCGCGGCGGGAGAACCCGCGCGGGTAAAGCTGGCCGAAGGCGTCCGTGTGCGCCTGAAAGGAATCCGCCAGCCGGCGACGGTACGGCGCGTCTTAGCCAACGGAATGCTCGAGGTGGATGCCGGGTTTCTCAAAATGAAAGTTCCCGAGACCGAGGTAGAGGAGGTTCTTGCGCCTGCGGGAGCACCCGCCGCGCGGCCCAGTGTCACATTCCGTCAGGGTCCCAGCTTTGAAGGGACTTTCCGCGAGATCAACATCGTCGGACAGCGGGCCGAGGAGGCCTGCGCTCATGTCGACAAGCTCCTGGATAGTGCCGCGCTCGCGGCCGTGGACCGCATCCGCATCATTCACGGTCACGGCATGGGCATTCTCAAGAGAGCCGTGGCGGATCTGCTCGCCCAACACCCGCATGTGGAGAAGTTTTACATCGCGCCACCGGAAGAAGGCGGATCGGGAGCTACGATCGTGGAGTTGAAGAGCTAGGCGCTTACGCCTTGGCTTGCTGAGCGGCCGCCAGGGCCTGCTGCTTCTGCCACGCCAACTTGCCCTGATATTCTTCCCATAGCGTCGTTGCGCCGGCCCAGTAATAGCCGCCCACAAAGAGCAGCAGGAACGGCACCGCGAGGAAGTTAAAGGACTCGATGGCAAACGCCGTCATGCCCAGGAAGAAGGTACCGGCCGCGAGCTCGGCGTAGGGCAGCCAGCCGCTGCGGCACCGGTACTGCATGTTTTCGATCTTCACCCGTTGCGTTCCACCGATGGCATACTTGGGCGTGCGCGCGAAGCTGGTCTGATATCCACACAGCGCTTCGATCACCGCGCGAGAGTTGATGATGGTGAGCGCCACGCCCGCCGCCATTAACGCGGGCAGGAACAGGAACGCCCGCTTCCAGTTCCGCGGGAAAAGTTCGCGGTGCGCCACCACGTAAAACGCCGATATCGACCAGAACGACGCGATGATGAGCGGCAGGTCGATCACAATCATCTGGAACCAGCCCATGTAAAAACGCACAATCATTACCGGCAGCATCAGCGCGCTCACCAGGATCATCAGCGGGTAAGAAATGTTTGGCGTCAGGTGGAAAAACGCTTCGGCTTTGACCTTGAAGGGAACGTCCGACTTCAAGATGGCCGGCAGCAGCTTCATCGCCACCTGGGTCAGACCCTTGGCCCAACGCGATTGCTGCACTTGGAAACCGTACGTTTCAACGGGCAGTTCCGATAAGCACTCGATCGAAGGGACGTAGACGAACTGCCAGCCCTTCAGCTGCGCGCGATAGCTGAGATCGGAATCCTCGGTCAGCGTATCATGCTGCCAGCCGCCGGCATCTTCGATCATGGACTTGCGGAGAATGCCGGCCGTGCCATTGAAGTTGAAGAAGCGGCCGCCGCCGGAGCGCGCCACATGCTCCAGCACGAAGTGGCCGTCGAGCAACATGGCCTGTACTTCGGTGAGCACGTTGTAGTGGCGGTTCAAATAACCCCAGCGCGTCTGTACCATGCCGACTTTCGGATCGGCGAAGTAATCCACCGTGCGGCGCAAAAAGTCCACCGGTGGAATGAAATCCGCATCGAAGATGGCGACGATCTCGCCGGTTGCCGTGTTCAATCCGTTTTGCAGAGCGCCCGCCTTGTAGCCTTGGCGGTTGCCGCGGTGGATGTACTCGATGGGCCAGCCGGCGGCCTGGTATTGCGCGACGAGGCGCTCGGTGAAGGGATGGGTTTCGTCGGTGGAGTCGTCCAAAACCTGAATTTGCAGCAGGTCGCGGGGGTAATCCAGCTTGCAGGTTTCCTCGATCAGGCGCTCTACCACGTACTGTTCGTTATAGATGGGTAGCTGAACGGTAACCCTGGGCAGCTGCTCGAACTTTTGCGGCGCCTCCGTGGGCATCTGCTTGCGGTACTTCCAGTAGCCCCGGATCATGTGATAGCGGTGCAGACCGTAGCACGACAGCACGGTGAGCACGGCGAAATACGGCACCAGAATGGCGTAATCGAAGGGCTGGAGGCGGTAAATATCGGTAAACGTGGTGTCAAGCAGAGCGTCGACGAGCCGGCTGGCGCTCGCAAATACACCGTTTGCCAACAATAGGAATGCGGGGGACAAGGAAACGGTCAACATTGAGTAACGTGACGCTTTCATTATATCGGAAACGCGCGTTCCCCTGCTTGCCGAGTGCCACCGCCGGCAGACCTATACGTTAACCTTAGGCGGCGGTGCTAGGGCATTCCACGTACTATCTTTCGCGCGCAAATTGTCCGATAGATCAACGTCGATTGGCAGCGCGGCCTCGCGAGATCGGCTCGCTAGATCGTCCCGCTAGATCAACGACAGGAGACCAGATGCAGACAGGATCCACGCAGGCCCGGCTTCGTATTCGAGAATCCCTCGATGCCCATCCCGAATTGACCGTCATTCTGGATGCGAGCGGCGGCCCGTCTTCGCGGCTGCGGGGCCGCCTTTTAGGGCACGGCGAAGGTACCATCCGGGTCCAACTGAACACGGCGCTGGGAGCAAGTCTCCTGGTGAGCATCGCGGGCGAAGTGGATACCGGCAAGGGCCGCGCTCCACTGCTGGGTCAATACCGCGTTCTTTCTTGCCGGATTACCGGAATCGGAAAATATCAGGCGGAGCTGGCGCCCGAGGCGGTCCGCGAGGAGCCGGTCAACGCGCCCGCTCCCAGCTCGACGGACGACGCGGACTACTACGAGATTCTGCAAGTGAGCCGCTCCGCCGACACGGACACCATCCGCCGCGTCTTTCATGTGCTGGCGCAGCGCTATCATCCCGACAACATCGACACCGGCAACGACGAGAAGTTTCGCAGGGTGGTGGAGGCGCACGCGATTCTCGGCGATCCAGAAAAACGCGCGGCCTTCGATGTGCAACTCGCTTCGCAAGATAAGAGCCGGTACCGCATCTTCGACTCCCTGCAAAGCACGGAAGGCGTGCAAGCGGAACTCCGCAAGCGCCAGGGGATTCTCCGGCTGCTCTACGCCAAACGCATGACCGATACCCGGGAATCCTCCCTGCGCGCCCGCGACTTCGTGGAACTGCTGGGTTGCCCCATTGAGCATCTGGAATTCGCGCTGTGGTTCTTGCGAGAGCAGCGCTGCATTATCCGCTCGGACAACAACCGCTTTGAGATCACCTGCCATGGAGTAGAAGCTTTCGAAGCCGGGCAGTCTACCTATTCCAAGAAGCAACTGGTGGCGCTACCCGCGCCGGCGTAGTTCACGCAGGTGGTTATTCGTCGACTATAATCGGGTTGTCTTCCGATTAAAACTACCATGCCCATTGGCTTGCAGATCGGGTCCCTGTGCTTTCTGGCCGCTGGGGTGGCCGCGCTGGCCGTGTGGGCCATCCGCCGCAAGTCTTCGACGCCGGAGAAACGCGAACAGCGCCGCAGGCTGACGCTGCATGCCACGGGACGCATTGGTGACGCGTTGGTCACGGAAGGGACCGAAGAGACCCTGTTCTACACCTACACCGTTCGTAGAGTGCAGTACACGGCGTCGCAGGACATCACCAGTTTGCGGAGTCTGCTTCCGTCGGCGCCGGAGCGTCTTATCGGCATGGCTGGAATGAAGTACTCCACGCGGAACCCGGCCGATTCCATGTTGCTTTGCGAGGAGTGGAGCGGCCTCCGCAAAGTGCTGGCGCACGCCGTTCTATCTAACGACGATGTTGTACGGCATCAGCCGCAGAATGCCGCCCTGACTAAGGGCGCCTAGCGGCAGATCCCCCAGCACCTGCTTCATCCGCTCCGCGATCCGCCGCTCCATCCTGGATTCGAAGATTCGTGATTCCAGCAGCGTAAGGTCCATGTCGCGGTCCAACAGTACCTGCATCAGGTTCCTCCGCGGCGGATACGCCACCAAAGTGATCTTTTCCGAAGCCGGCATCTTGGCTCTTTGTTTTACCAGCTCAATCGCGCGATCGATGCCGCCTAATTCATCCACCAGACCATTCTTCTTCGCCTGCGCCCCGGTCCATACGCGGCCTTGCGCCAGAGGCTCCACTTCGTCGTACTTGCGCTTGCGGCCGTCGGCGACGCGCTGGACGAAGCCGCGATAGAAGGTCTCGATTTCGGTGCGCAGTTTGGCGCGCTGCTCCTCGTTCAGCGGAGCGTACTCCGTATCGATATCCGCGAAACGGCCCCGCTTGATGATTTCCTTCTTGATTCCCAGTTTGTCGTACAAACCGCGCAGATTCACTTTGCCGAAGAAGACGCCGATGGATCCGGTCTCCGTGTTACGGTAGGCCACCACGGGGTCGCCCGTCATGGCGATGAAATAGCCGCCGGAGGCCGCCAGATCGGACATCGAAATCACGGTGGGCTTCTTCTGGCTCAGAAGCTTTACTTCGTGCAGGATGTCATCGGAGGCGATCCCGTCGCCGCCCGGGGAATCAATGCGCAGGATCACCGCTTTGATCGAGGCGTCATCGCGCACCTGGCGCAGTCTCCGGATCATCCCGGCGGTCGTGATGCCGGAGTTGCCCGCGTCATTGGTGGCTCCTCGCGTGATATCGCCCTCGCCGACCACCAGAGCAACCCGCGTCGCGCCGCCATCTTCTTTGGGCATCGCGTGGACGTAGTTGTGCTCGCCAATCTTATCGAGTTGATTGAGTTTGAGCTGCTGCTTCAGCCGTTCGTGGACTTCGTCCTCGTACAACAACGCGTCCACCAGACCGCCGTTCAGCGCCTCCTTGCCGGCAAAAGGCCCGTTGTCGATCAGCGCGCGCACCGCCGCCGGCTGTTTTTTCCTGCCTTCGGCAACGGCGCTCACCCAATCGCCGTAAAACTGGTCCAGCACCTGATTCAAGACTTCGCGCGTCTCGGGACTGGATTCGGTCTTGGTGAACATGTCGGGCGCGTCCTTATACTTGCCGACGTGTTCGAATTCCATTTGCACGCCGAGCTTATCGAGGGTCCCCTTGACAAACACCATTTCCGCGCGCAGGCCTTTCACATCCAGCTCGTCTTCCGGCGACATGAAGATCTGGTCCGCGGCCGTGGCCAGATAGTATTCTTTCGTGCCGGCACTCCGCAGGTAGGCGTAAATAGGCTTGCCGGATTTCTTGAAATTGAGAAGGTCGCCACGAAGTTCTTCCAGCTTGGCCCAGCCGATTTGCAGACCGCGCGGTTCGAGGACGATGGCCTTGATGCGGGAATCCGTGGCGGCGCCGCGCAGGAGCTGCCAAGTTTCAACGATCGAGAGGGGCTGCTGTTCCTGCAGGAAGGGAATCGGAAGATCCACCGGCATCTGCTCCGGCAGTTCGCCTTCCAGTTGCAGGACCAGGGTGGAGTTGGCGGCAACCGTGGGCCGGCGCGTTCCCCCGTAGCGAACCGCCGCGGCAATCAGGACAACAACCGTCAGGGCGACAAAGAGAATGCCGATGACGAACCCGAGCAGGAACTTTTTCATACCTACCTTAGTCTAGGCTCGCCAGCGCCAGACCGGGGATGTCTTTGAAATCGCCGCGATTCAGGGTCCACAGGGGAATTTCGCGCGCGATGGCGCAGGCGGCGATGGCGAGATCCATCTCCCGGCCCCGCGAGCGGGCCACTTGCTGGTAAAGCCGCGCGGCGATGACCGCCTCGTGAACTCCGAAGAGTATCGCCGATTCGCTGGGGAACAGAACCTCCTGGATTGCGATCTCTGGCTTGGTCCGTGGCCCTCGCCTCCATTCGTACAGCACGACGGTGGGTATATATAGCTTGTGTCCCCTATCCAGTAAGCGCCATAGCAATGGGTAGGAACGTCTGGGACCAGTTAGGCTATCCACCAAAATGGAGGTGTCGACGACCACTAGTCGTAGCGGTGTCTCCGGCCACCGTGACGCCGCGCCCGCCGGATCTCCTTCAGTTCTGCATCGACTTCCGCTTGTGTGCGCGTGGGCGGCAACTTGGCGAATTCATCGAGCGCCCGCAGCATCCGCTGCTTTTCGCTCTCGCTCAGGCGGCCAATGTGCTGGTGGTATTCGTGGATTGCCTCGCGGACAATTTCGCTCTTGGGTTTGGCGAGGCGTTGCGCGGCATCGTTCAGCCGGGCGATGGTGGCGGGATCAAAGGTAAAGGTTACCTTGGTGGTTGCCATATCAGTACCATACTACCATACCGATATGGGCCTTGCGGCTGCTTACACCAAATTCGGGATCTTGATGATCTTTTTCTGGATGGCGTACTGCACCAGTTGCGCTTTGTTGTGGATGTCCAGCTTGCGCATCAGATTGAACTTGTGCGCTTCCACGGTCTTGACGCTGAGGTTCAGGTCGCAGGCGATCTCTTTCACCGAGTTGCCTTCGGCCAGCATCTTCAGCACTTCGCGCTCGCGGGTGGTGAGCGTGGCAAACCGCGGCAGGCGATTGGCCGACTTAATCCGGCTGCGGAAATCGTCCACCAGTTGCGACAACATGCGCGGACTCAAATAGCTGCCGCCCCGGCAGATGTCACGCACGGCCGCCACCAGCTGCTGACTGGGGCTGTCCTTGAGAACATACCCGCTGGCGCCCACTTCCATGCCTTCGACGAGATAATCTTCGTCGTCGTACATGGTGAGGAACAGCACTTTGGTCTCCGGCCGGTTCTTCTTGATTTGGCGCGTGGCTTCAAAGCTGCTCAGACCAGGCATGCCGATGTCCATCAGAACCACATCGGGGCGTGCCTCCTCGGCTTTACTGACGGCGTCGCCGCCATTGGCTGCTTCACCGACCACTTCCATGTCCGCTTCCGAGGAAATCAGCGTCCGGATTCCTTGACGGAACAGTGTGTGATCGTCCGCCAGCATGATTCGAATTTTCGCCATGATTTGTGCCCGTCTCCGTTATTATTCTTACCGCGCCCGTAAGCGAACGCCTTACCCTTTACTTAGCTATCGGCAGTTCGATGGAAATCTTTGTACCCGTCTTCGGTCCTTCTGTACGGCTTTCCGCCTGGAACGCGCCACCCAGCAGCGCCACTCGTTCCCGCATTCCCGCCAGTCCGAAGGACTCGCGCTTTTGAAAGGCTGCTGCAACGTGGAACCCCACGCCGTTATCTTCAACCATCAGCTTCAGAAATCCATCGGCCGAAGCCAGGGAAATGTTTACAAGGGTGGCCGAGGCATGCTTGCCGATGTTGTTAAAGCATTCCTGTACTAGGCGATAGGCGATTACTTCGGTCTGCTGCGGAAGAGCCCCCATCTTGTTCAACTGGAGCTTTACCCGGCAGGAATGCAGCCGCTGAAAGCGATTGATTAACTGCCGCAACGCCGCGCCGAGCCCAAGCTGCTCCAGTACCGCGGGACTGAGCGCGGCGATCAACCGCCGCATCTCCAAGATCGTGCGCTCCGTCAAATCGCGGGCGTCACCCAACTTATCGCGCCACTCGCGCGCACTTTCGGGCAGTGCCTGTTCCAGTAACTCCAGTTGCAGCCGGATACACAACAAACTCTGCCCCGCCTCGTCATGAAGCTCGCGGCTGATCCGGCGGCGCTCCATTTCCTCCACGTGCAGCATGTGTTCGGCGAGGCTGCGGATTTGTTCTTCGCGATGCGCCAGATCTTCCATGAGCCGGGCCTTCTCGGCCGCCATCAGGCAGCGCTCCGCGGCGGCAGCCAATAGCTCCTGCTCGCGCGGCAGCCACTCATAGGCTTTGGCAAAACCAAATTGCATGACGCCGGCGGTACGCCCATCCGCGGCCAAGGGAATCGACCAGCAGGACTGGTACCGGTCGCTCCACTTTTCGTCCCTTACGCCGGCGGCCGGCCTCCCGTTTCCGTTCAGATAGTGCGGCTTGGAAAGTTTCCGCACCAGCCCGGGCCGGTTGGCGATCGTGAGGTTGGCCGGTTTAGGGGTACCCGTCTTCAACACCCAGGCGGATCCATCCTCGTTCAATAAGTACAGCCGCCCAGCGTCGGCTTTGCAAACATGCACGAGAGATTCCAGGAACCGGCGCAGCAGCTCTTCGAGATTGCGCGATTCGAGCTCAATGCGGAACAGTTCGTAGAATGCCTGGGTTTCGGCCTCGCGAACCTGGTAGTAGGCGTTGTTCAGCGTCAGGATGACGCAGAAGTGCAACTGCTCGCGCACCCACTGGAAGTTGGAATCCTCATCCGGCGTCCATTCCGCAATCATCGGCGCCAGCAGCTTGTCATATTCCTGAAGCGCTTCCAGGATTGCGCTGGGTGGCAGATTCAACTTGGCCAGCCGGCGCCCGCTGTATTCCACCTGCTCGATAAAATGCAGCGGGGCCTTGCCGCGAGCCAGAATACGAGCCGCCGCGCCCGGCGTAATCTGGGCCAGTGCCATCCTCTGCTTGGGCTCGAACTGGAGTTCCCGCAGCCGGCTTAGAAACCGGCGGTCAATCTGTTCGGCATGCGGCTGCAGTAGAACCGCCAGCCGGTGCAAGTGGACCCGCAACTGGTCGCTTAATACATCCGCCGCATCGGCTAGTTCGGGGGAAAGCTGCGCACTCTGCACTATACGCTGAATCGGCGGATTAAGGCCCTCCCATTAGTACCCTTCCGCGGCCGCCAGGCTAGGAGGATAATGGGAGAACCATGAAACGGGCTGTGCTGATGTGGGTCCTGGCGGGTCTCCTCGCGAGACATGCCGCGGCTCAAATAACGCCGTATTCGTTGCAAGTGCAGGCTGGACCTGGGTTGCTGGCGTTTACCTTTTCCGTCCGCGGCAACCAGGTGCGAGCGTATGTGCCCGACGACGTGGCTCCCGGCGAGCGCTTCTCCGGGACCTTGGAAGGACCACCCAATTTCGTATTTGAACTGGGGGGCCAGAGCGCGCGCGTGGGCGAGCGGGATTTCTCCTGGGTCATGCCCGCGGGGGAGCCCGGTGAATTCGTGCCCTTGGTCCTCAAGGATTTCCGGGGCCAGGAGTTAGGCCGCGCCTCCGTGCGGGTCGCCGCCCCTGGTCCGGCGCACGCCGCCTTTCGTTTTCCAAAATTCGTCCACGCCGGACACTCCGCTCCGATCCTGGGGCCGTTTGACGGAGACTCCGGCACCACCGCGATGCTGATTGGCGGCGAGCCCGCCCGCGTGCTTGCGGAGTCTCCGCGCAAAGTCGTCGTCCGCGCCCCCGAACACGCCGTCGGCCCAGTGGCTTACACGTTGCGGAAAGGCTCGGTGGAAAAGCAGGGGGACCTGCGCGCGCTGGACATCAAGACCACCCCGCAAAGCAACGCCAAGTTAGCCGTGGCAGTCCACGGCCTGGCCGGGCTCGCGGATGAAGTGGCTCTGCGCCTGGAAACGGACTACATCTTCATTCATCCTTCCGACGTGAATCCGGAAGGCGCGTTTGAAACTCAGGTCGTGCTATGGGGAATGGATCAAAATGTTTCGGCGAGGCAGGCGCGGCTGGTGTTCGCGCAGACGCCGCGCGACGAAGTCGGGCTGATCCTCCGCGAGCCGAATCAGGACCGGCGCGCCGATCCCGCGCTGCAACACGTGGCCGCTCTGAAGACCCTGGACTTCGATCCGTTCCCCGCCCTGGAAAGTTACCTGACGGATTTCGACCTAGGCAACGATGCCGCCTACGCCATGCTGGCTCTGGATGAGGAACGGGCCATGCGCATGCTTCTCGCCTCGATGCCCCGCTCCGGAGCGAATATCGAGCGCCTCGGTTTGATCTGGTTTGTCCGTCACTATACTCCCGCAGCCAAAGGTCCGGCCCGCTCGGACGCGCACGCGGCGGCCTTGCGTATCCTTTCCGTTCCAAGCACTGCCTCGGAAACCGTGGAACTGGCGATGCACACGCTGGGTCTCAGCGGTACCGCCGAAGATATCGCGCTTCTGGAGCAGCGCTTTCGCTCCGGAGCCGTGTGGGCGGGCGGGCGCAGAATTCAGGATGCCAGCGAAGCCGCCATGGCCCGCCTCGGCTCCACCACTCATCTGGAAAGCATTCGCAACCAGTTGAGCCAGCCCGTTCCGGAACAGCTGACACCGCAACAAGCCACGTTCCTCAGCCAGTTGCTGGACAAAGCCGGATTCGCGGGCCGCAAGGAATTGCTCCCCGCCGTCTGTCCTCACCTTTCCGATCCCGCCGCCTTTGAAATCGACGTGACCTGGGACCCCAAGCCACGCGCCATGGCCGCCGTGCGTGCCATTGCCACCCAGACCACCCCGATCAGCATTGCCCCGCGCAAGACCATCGACGAATGGAAAGACTACTGCCGGCGGGCTCAGTAATGGCCCCCGCGTGGAGCGGGCTTTAGCCTGCAACGGGGACTTCAGTCCCCGATCTCTTGCTGATCCACACCCAGCGGTGGCTAAATAGGGTGCGGAAACTGGTCTTCTCGCCTCCGGGCGTCGCCAAGAGTGGCGGGCTCTGCTTCAAGTACGACGCAAGCTGCGAGCTTGCGCCACAATCACTGGCGTGGCGTGCGCACTCATGCGCGCAACGTCGAGACTCTTCTCGACGCGTTTTTCCGCACCCAGCGGCGGCTAAAGCCACCGTAGCAGGCTGAAGCCTGCTCCACCACACACCTAACTGGATTTCCAGTTTAGCTGGCGGATACTCCGGCGCGAGGATCGAACGCAGCTTGCTTTCCAGGTATGCGTCGCCATTGTGTACGGCGAGAGAATCGATACCGAATGAACTCTAACCCAGCATTCTGGTGACCAGATCCGCAATCCTCTCGCTTGCATGTCCGTCGCCATACGGATTGTGAATCTTCTGCCGGCGCGCGTATTCGTCAGGATCGTCCAGAAGGCATGTGGCGGCCGCCATGATCTTCCCCACGTCCGTGCCGACCAGCGTTGCCGTGCCTGCTTCCACTGCCTCGGGCCGTTCGGTCTTGTCGCGCAATACCAGAATTGGTTTCCCCAGCGAAGGCGCTTCCTCCTGCACACCGCCGGAGTCGGTCAATATCAGATACGCCCGGCGCGCCAGATCCACAAAAGACACGTAATCGAGAGGCTCCACCAAAGCAATGTTCCGGTGATCCGCCAAATGCCTCCGCACCGGTTCCGTCACGTTGGGATTGGGATGCACCGGATACACGATCTGCACATCGCGCCGTTGCGCGAGCTGGCCAATCGCCATGCACAGCCGCTCGAATCCCTCGCCGAAACTTTCCCGGCGATGCGCGGTAACCACGATCAACTTGCGGCGCACAGCGAGGAAACTCCAATCTCCTCCGCGCACCGAACCTTGGTCTAGTTGCCGGCAAACATGCAATACGGCGTCGATACCCGTGTTCCCGGTCACATGAATCGCCCGGCAAGGTATGCCCTCATCGCGTAAATGCCGCGCGGCACCTTGGGTCGCCGCGAAGTGAACGGCGCTGAGACGGGCCACCAGCACGCGATTCATTTCTTCCGGGAACGGTTGCCCCACATCTCCGGTGCGCAGCCCGGCTTCGACGTGGGCCACGGGAACGCGGGCGTAAAATGCGGCGAGCGCGCCGCAGAGCGTCGTTGTGGTGTCGCCTTGCACCACGACCAACTCCGGCCGTTCGCATGCGATCACACCTTCGAGTTCCGCCAGCATGCGGCCACTGAGGGCGGCCAATGTCTGACCAGGCCGCATCACATCCAAGTCGTGATCGGGCCGGACCGCGAAAACCGGCAATACCTGGTCGAGCATCTGGCGATGCTGTGCCGTCACGCAAACGCGCACCGTAAGCCATGGCAAGTGTTGGCGGAAGTACAGGATGACCGGGCAGAGCTTGATCGCTTACGGTCTGGTCCCGAAGACAAATAACACCTTACGGTCTGCGGGTATTTTCCCCATTAACCCCAAAGTGCGTTGGGCTAGGAGTTTGTCTCAGTTACTTCGGAATCGACGTGATGTAATCCGTGATGAACTTGAGGTCTTCCGGCTTGAACTTGGTGGCAGGCATCATGGACTCCGGCGAGAACTTGGCCGGGTCGGCAAAATGTTGCTCAATCCATGCGCGCTCGTGCCGCTCCCCGACGCCGTTCAATGAGGGCCCCAACTCATCGCCAACACCGTTGAGTTTGTGACAGGTGGCGCACTCGTTGGCCTGATAGATAAGTGCGCCCTCCACGGCGCTCGGCGGCGCGTTCTGCCAGGCATCCACGGCCTTCTCGCTCCGTTTTGCCACAAAGGTCACCAGCATATCGACCTGCGCGTCTTTCAGAACACCGGATGCTTTCGGGTTGGACTTGAAGTGTTCCCGGAGCCATTCGGCCGGGCGCTTGGAAGGCGCCGCCGTCAAGTCGGGCCCCGCTGCTGGCTTCCCAAACTCGTGACAGCTACCGCACTGGGCCTGGCGGAAGTAACCAAATGGATGCAAGATTCCCGGCCGAGATTTCCTGCCAGGACTGGACCAACGACATATCCATCTCGCGTGTCACGGGTGTGCCGATAACCGCCTTCGCCGTCAGCCCGCCCCAGAAAATGGTCCCAGGATAACCACCGCGAGCGCGCCCGTGCGTTGCCGCACAAACGCCATCTTGCCCCGGTCGACAAAAGGAACCAGCAGCAAGGCCACAATCGCCAGAGTCGGGAGGATCACGGCGCCGACGACTTCGAGCGGTCCCTCAAACCACGTCAGGAATTGAAAGAGAAACAGAAAGTACCACTCCGGCCGCGGGACAAAGCTCAGGTCCGTAGGATCGGCGACGTGTCCCAGCGGAACGCGTGCCAGGATCGCCATCCCCATTAGCACGGCGAACCATACGAAGATGGCTACCGTATCCATCGCCACCTGTTGCGGATAGAACTTCTTCTTGGGCCGGCCTTCATCGGCGGGAGTGGGCGCCACGCCGTGCCGCCGCACCAGATACACATGCAGTCCGATCAACAACATGGTCAACGGGGGCAACAACAATACATGCGCCGCATAAAATCTCGTGAACGTCACCGCTCCAATCGAAGTTCCATCACTGCCCAGCAGGCGCAGCATGTAAGGGCCCAGCCCTGGCGCCAGCTCGGCGATTTGCGTGGCCACCACGGTTCCCCAATAAGCCCGGTTGTCCCACGGCAACAGGTATCCGCTCAGGCCGTAGGCCAGCGTCAACAGCAACAGAACCACTCCGGACATCCACGTGGCCTCGCGGGGCCTTTTATAGGCACCCCACAGGAACACCTGGATCATGTGCAGCACGACAACAATGATCATCAAGCTCGCCGCCCAGTGGTGCATCCCCCGGATCAGCGGGCCGGCGGTCACCTGGGTCATGATGTAGCGCAGGCTGTCGTAGGCTTCGCCCGGCGTCGCCGCGTAGTTGAGTGAAAGCAGGATTCCGGTCAGCGCCTGCACCAGAAACGCGAACATAGCCACGCTTCCAAAGACCTGGTGCCAACCGGAGGATTCAGGAATGTCTTCGTAGAAGAAATGCTTGATGGCGGACTCGACTCCGGTTCGCTCTTCGAGCCAATCGAGCACGCGCCGGTGCATCACAATCTATGCCTTGATGATCTTGGAGCCAATGAGCAGCTTGCTGTTTTCCACGCGCACGGCGTAACGGTCCAACGGGCGCGACGCCGGCCCTCCGACGACCTTCCCGTCGATCGTGAACAGCGACTCGTGGCAGGGGCACACAAACTTATCTCGCTCTTCTTCCCAATGGTAAGCGCAACCTAAATGCGTGCACTGCGGCGAGTAAGCGACCACATTCTTGTCGTCGGTACGCACCACCCAGGCAATCACTTTCTCTTTCAAGACGCGCCAGCCGTCCACGCGCGTCCGCTCAAACGTGACTTCCTGGGGCTTGCCCACGTGCAACTGGGCGAGATCGGCGGCTTCCACGAACGTGCCGCGGCTTTTCGAAGCGCCGCCGCAGAGGAGTTAGATACCTGCCGGGACCGCCAGAGCAGCCGCAACGGCTGACCCGAGGCTGGAGAGGAGCACGGAATAAAAGCTTCTACGCGTATGTAGTGTCATTTCGGTCAAGTAAGTCCCCCGATTATACGGGGGCGCCCCCTGCCTCTCTCATTGCCATTTGACCTGTTCAAAGGCAGCTGATTGTAGCTACCCGCGCCTATCCGCTCCGGAGTCCGGGGCGGCTCACGTTACAATGAGACATCCGGGCGGATGAGACCCGGTGGCTTGTCATACGGGAGTACCCCTGCCCCTCTCTTTGCCATTTTTCATGACGATAGCCGCCACCTTGAGCGCGGCAGGGGGCATTTGGCTTACCTCGATTCACGCCTGGTCGCGCCGCCTGGTGGCCTTCAGTGGAGGCCTATTTATTGGGATTACACTCTTTTGGGTGCTTCCGGAAATGGCATCTTTATTCCATTGGATCAATACTTTAGCATGGATAGGCGCGGGCTGTGCCGTGCTCTGGATGGTGGACCGTTGGATTTATCCCGTATGCCCGGCCTGCTCCCATCCTCATGACCACGACCACTGCGCGTCCACCCTGCACGGCTTCGCTCCCCCGTTGCTGATCGCCGCGGCGCTTCACAGCGCCCTGGATGGCTGGAGCGTCTCCGCCGCAAATGGCGCTGCGGGGATTGCGGTCCCGTTGGTGGCGGCGATAGCCATCCATAAGATTCCAGAAGGATTAGCTCTTGGAGTCATCATGCGCGCCGCAGTCGATTCCCGTGGCTCCGCGCTGGCGTGGTGTGCACTTGCCGAAGGGACTACGCTGCTGGGGGCGGCATCCGAGATGGTGTTGGCGCCCTACCTTGGTCCCCGGGTGCTGCACGCACTCCTGGCGGTAGCGGGCGGTACGTTCCTGTATCTTGGAGGCCACGCCGTGCACGGTGAGTTCCGGCGGCGCGGGCTGTCCACAGCCCTCTACCCGGCACTGGCGGGTATCGCCAGCCCTAGCGTCTTCCGGCTCTTTGGCGGACTCTAGCTTACGGAGGAGCAGATCCCAACGTGGAGCGGGCTTGAGCCCGCGACGGGGACTTGAGTCCCCGGTTCGAAGTGTGGTTATACCGCTGCGGAGGCTGAAGCCTCCGTTGCAGGCTAAAGCCCGCTCCACGCTGGGCCCCGGTATGGCTCTTTCTGATCTACCTTGGGACGTTGTGCGAAATGCAGGCTAGCTCTCCGTAACCGGCGGCTTGAGCTTGTGCCAGTCGGTCTGCGCCTGAAAGGCACGCCCGACGCCGATCAGATGGTTTTCAAAAAACGCGCGGCCCACCAGGGAAATTCCCACGGGGAGCCCTCCGGCCAGCCCGCACGGCAGGGAGATGGCGGGCAATCCAGCCAAGTTGGCGGCGGGAATCAGGTCTCCGAGTCCACGCTTGCCGGCAATCGGCCTATCGTCGCCGCCATCTAAGCTGCCGATGGGCGGGGCGGTTTCCATCCTGGACGGAGTCAGCAGCATGTCCACTTCGCGGTACAGCAGGTTCTGGAACGCCTCGCGCACCAGCGTGCGGATGCGCATGGCCTTCAGATAATTCACAGCCGGGATATCGAGCGCGGCTTTCAAGGCGGCGGCCTGGCTCGGGTCGGCCATCGTCTCGAGCTTCGGACTGCGAATCAAGTCCTCAAAAATCGCAGCCGCTTCCGCGCCAATCACGGTTTCCACCAGAGCGCCGTACGGGAAATCGGGAATTTCCACTTCCTTCAGCTTCACGCCCAGGCCTTTCACCACGTCGAGCGCGGCCCGGAATGCCGCTTGCGTGCCCGGCGCGGCACGTTCAAAATCCACGGGCGCGTAGCCAATGGTGAAATCCGAAACCTGGCGGTCGAACTGGGGCACGTAGGCAAATCGCTTGCGCGCCGAACCCGGGTCTTCCTCATCCGCACCCGCGATCACATGCAGCACCAGGCCGCAGTCCTCCGCCGACCGGCACATGGGCCCGATTTTGTCCATGGTCCAAGCCAGCGACATGGCTCCGCGCCGGCTCACGAGTCCATAGGTCGGGCGCAACCCGGTCACGCCGCAATACGCAGCCGGTGTCAGGATCGAGCCTGACGTCTCCGAGCCCAACGCGAAGCCGGTAAGCCCCGCCGCCACTGCAACACCCGAGCCGCTCGACGAGCCGCCGGCCCAGCGCGAGCGGTCCCACGGATTCAGTGCCGCGCCGGTTGCCGATGCCGCCGCCGAACCATAGCCGACGCCGCCGGCGAGTTCGATCATGGCAAGTTTGCCGATCAGGATGGCGCCCGCGCTAGCAAGCTTCTTGATTACGAAGGCGTCTTCGTTGAACTTCTGCCCGGCAAAGGCACGCGATCCCCATTCGGTGGGCTGCCCCTTGACCGCCAGCAGATCTTTTGCGCCGTAAGGAATCCCCTGCAACGGACCGCGCGTGCGGCCCCGCTTCAAATCGCCGTCGACGTCCTGGGCTTTCTTGATCGCGGTATCGCGCAGGGAAAGCGCCAACGCGTGATGCGCCGCGCCGATTTTCTCCAGGCGATCGCAGAAGGCGCGCGTGAGTTCCACGGCCGAGAATTCCCTGGCGCGGAGCTTTGCCGAAAGCTCACTGATGCTTGCAAAGAAGATGTCCCCGGAAGGAATCGCCATGACCGCTGCTAGGCCTCGAAGCGGAACGCCGGTTCAACGGTTCGCGCCAGCTTCACGGACGCCAACTGCCGCGCGGCGTCTTGAAACTGCCGGGTCGCGGAATTGGCAGGAGCCGCGGCCGGTACAGGTGCCTGCGCGGCGGACTTCGCCGGCGCCTGCGCAGCAGACTTCGTAAGAGGAACGGCGGACAACGCCGCCATGCCGGCCAGCGCCCGTCGCGTCATTTTCATACGGCCATTATAGCTGTCGCCCGTGATCGCTAGCGCCCGCGATCGTTGCGCGCCGCTGTAAGCGCTTCCATCGCCGCGCGTTCCATCACGGCCTTGGGAGCGCTTTCCCCGGTGAAAATTTCGAACTGGCGCACCGCTTGTTCGATAAACATCTCCAAGCCACTGACGATCTCCGCCCCTTGGCTCTTGGCTTTACGCAGCAGCACGGTATCCAGGGGGTTGTACACCATGTCGAAGACCATCTCGGCGGGAATCCGTCCCGGGAAAAAACACTGATCGACGCGTGGATACATCCCCAGCGGCGTGGCATGCACCAGAACATCGAACGTACGGGCTTCCGCCTGCTCGCGCGTCAAGAGTTCCGCGCCGGAGGCACGCGCCAGCACACGGACGCGATCCACGTTGCGGCCGGTGATCGCCAACTTGGCGCCGGCTTCGGCCAGTGCATAAGCCGCGCTCCGCGCCGCGCCGCCATTTCCCACCACCAGCACGGAGGCCTTCGCCAATTTAAGACGCTTTGCCAGAGGCCGCGTGACGCCGTCGGCGTCGGTATTGGCGCCGCGCCACTTCCCGGACTTACGCCAGACGGTGTTCACCGCGCCGATGCGCCGCGCCAGCGGATCGACGTGATCCAGATAACGCAGGATTTTCTGCTTGTGCGGCAGGGTCACGCTGAATCCCGCCAGCGGCAGTTTCTGCGCCAACTGGAAAAAATCCTTGAGCTGAACGGAATGCACGAGAAACGGCAGATACACGGCGTCGATCCGGCGCGCTTGAAATGCGCGATTATGCACGGCCGGTGAGATGGAGTGCCACACCGGGTCGGCGATCACGCCGAAGATCTTGGCATCGCACGAAATCTTCTCGACACGATACAAGTTCCGCAGCAGCCGCGCCGAGACCTGGCCCTTGGCGGTGCCCGCTGCCGCATTGGGCGCGGCATAGGTATACAGGCCGCCAAAGCTGGTGGAGAGCACGCGCGTCGGGAATCCGATCTCGCCCATGGCCAGGAGCACCATCTGGATTCGCGGATGGGCACGCGCCACGTCGAGCAGCTTGCAGTTATCGGAAGGTTTCTTAGCCGTGGTGACAATCTTGTAACCGTCGGCGGGCACGCGTTGCAGGCGCCGCAACACGGCCTCCGGCGCCTGCATGCCGCCGTAGTTGTGATAGGACAGCAGCAAGTAGGCGCGGGAACGCAGGTTCTCCAACCGCGGGCCGCACACTTCCGCGCTTTCAATTTCGACGTCGACGGCTTTCGCGCCGGCTGTGATGGCGTCTTCCAGAACGCGAATTTGCTCCTCCACGCTGCCGTTGAAACGCCCCATGTTCTGGTGCCTGCGGCAGGTCGCCAGGATGGTGCAATCGGCGTGGCGGGACAAAAACTTGCGCAGCACGGCAATGCCCTGCTCGGGTTTGGGCAGATAGTCGAGACGGAACTCGAAGAAGCGCTCGCCATCTTCGTATTCGCTACGGGCGTGCGCCAGCAGCGTCTCGGCGTCGGGAAATCCAAGAGCGATACAGATCCGTGGAAAGGGGGCCCGCGGCGGCATCGGAAGTCAAGACAGCATAACACGTTGCCAGGGGCTTTTTCCGGCCACCGGAAATCGGCGCTTCGCGGCGGGGATGGCGAGTCTGCCCATGTTAAAGTGAAGTTCTCCGGGCGCGTAGCTCAGCTGGTTAGAGCACCTCGTTTACACCGAGGGGGTCCGGGGTTCGAATCCCTGCGCGCCCACCACGAGAACGCAAATATGCCGATCTACGATTACCGGTGCCGCGGATGCGGCAACCAATTTGAGTTGATTGTTCTAAAAGGGACGGTGATCGCCTGCCCTTCCTGCGCCAGCGCGGACCTGGAGCAGATGCTCTCCGCCTTTTCGGTGAGCACGGAAGCCATGAGCCGGGCCAGGGTGAAGAAGGCGCGTGCCAGATACATCGCCAGCAAGGACGTGAAAGATAAGCAGGTCGCGGAGGCGGATGATATCCGCGAGCACATGGGCGAAGTTCCGCCGCCACCGCCCCCGAAGAAAACATAACCTAGCGTCCGCGCCACTGTGCCGCCGCCATTGCCAGTTCTTCGACAGCGCGCTGCGCTTCCCCAGCGCCGGCTCTGGCGGCCAGCGCGGGCCCGAATGAGATGGTGACCGGCTGGCGCCCCCACTGCGGCCAGCGGTACACCAGCTTGCCGTTGAGGAAACTGAGCGTCCGGCCGGCCAGTCCGTCGAGATGCACGGGAATGATGGGGACGTCGAGGCCATGTACGATTTTTTCCATTCCCCGTTTGAAGGGCAGCATCTCGCCGTTGCGCGTGATGAAGCCCTCGGCGAAAATGCACACCACCTCGCCTTGCCCCAGCTTCTCGCGCGCCCGCCGCAGGGAAGCCACCACTTCGCGGGGCCCGGTTTCCGACATGGGAATCGCCTCAATCGTCCGGCACACCCAGTTCGCGACAGGCAGCTCGAAATACGGCTTCCAGATCATGTAGCGCACCAGCCGGGGGAGACTCGATCCGATGAGAAAGCCGTCGATGAACGTGACGTGGTTGGAGACCAGCAGGACCCCGCCGCTGGCAGGTACGTGATGCTGGCCCACCACGCGGATCCCCGAGATCACCCGCCCGCCCAAGAACAACCCGCTGCGGATCATAAACTCTTTTTCGTAAGCGAACAGGCCCGCGGTGAAAGCGAGTGTCGCCACGCCTACCCATAGCAGCAACGCGCCGCGGGACATAGGGGCAGCCGGAATAGCCGCGCCACACAAGACGCCCAAAACCGCAAAGGCTGGTCTGGAGGCAATCCCGCGATAGGCGAACAGAGGCAGCAGGCAAAGTCCACTGGCCATGCCCAGGGCGATCGCGGCGGCGACTGCCCACGGAACGTTCCCTCCGGCCGCCCACGCGGCGCTGCAGAGGATTCCCAGCAGCAGAGAACCAATGCCGACCCAACCAATTTCCACGGCAATCCGCGAATACCTCCGCACGACAAGAACGGACGAGGCAAAGCCCATCAGAAAACCAGGAAGTTCCAGAGCGTGGCCTTTCCACAAACCATAAACCATTACGACCAGCGCCGCGCAGTAATACGCGAGCGCCAGACGAGCTGCCAGCTGAAGGTTCTTTCGAGTACCGAGGTTTTGCATCTGGGCGGACCGGAAGAGAATAAAACAATTAGCTTAGCGTGACTCGGGGCGGTACTGTGGGATTTCACGCCGCACATCTAGCCTGCATTTCTCACACGAGATTGCTTACGGAGGAGCAGATCCCAACGTGGAGCGGGCTTGAGCCTGCGACGGGGACTTAAGTCCCCGGTTCGAAGTGTGGTTATACCGCTGCGGAGGCTGAAGCCTCCGTTGCAGGCTAAAGCCCGCTCCACGCTGGGCCCCGGTATGGCTCTTTCTGATCTACCTTGGGACGTTGTGCGAAATGCAGGCTAGCTCTC
>SHUD01000045.1 GCA_009697505.1 Bryobacterales bacterium | reverse complement strand
CCTTCACGAAATCCTACAGGTGCTCAGCCTCACTCTGTTCGAGGAAGTGCCCATTTTACACGCCTTCGGACGAGTACATTCCCAAGAAAAATCAGACGCAATTTTCAAGCAGTTGAATCTGCTCGACTTATAGCCGGACGCTACTGATCCTGCTACAATCTAAGTAGATTAGTGATGCGGCGCTTTAGGAGGATGATCCAGTTGCATTATTGGAGCGCGGTTGGTGTAGTGTGCCTAATGGCAAGTACCGTCATTATGGCGGAACCACGCAATTCCGACGCCAAGCAGGATCCTAGACTGGCGATTCTGGATAGGTACATGGACGCCACGCAGATCCAGCAGGCCGCCCTGCGGGGTGTGCAAATGGAAGTGGATATCGACGCCGAGCTACCCCGGTTGAAGAAGGCGGGCCGGCTGCGGGCTCTGCGGAGGATTTCCCTCCTGGGCAAGATCACCTACAAAGCGCTGGGATTTTCCGGCGACAGCACCGTGAAACAGGAAGTGATCACGCGCTATCTGGCGGCGGAAAGCGAAGCCCGGGAAAACGGGACCATCGCCATCACGCTGGCCAACTATAAGTTTCGCTACGCGGGCCGGATCGAACAGAACCATCTGACCATGCAGGTCATCGAAGTGACGCCGCGGAAGAAAGCGGTCGGGCTATTTAAGGGCGAGATATGGATCGATACCGAGACCGGCATGCCGGTCCGCGAATCCGGGGAGTTCGTCAAGAGCCCTTCGGTGTTTTTGAAAAAGATCGAATTTGTTCGCGATTATGAGCTGCAGGATGGCGTGGCCTTACCCTCCCGGATTAAGACGACCGTCGAGACGCGCGTCGTCGGCAAGGCTCAGTTGCTGATCCATTTCGCCAATATTGTACGCGATGAAGGGTCTGATGAAGTCAACGATGACGATGCTTCCAATGCCAGCAACGCCGTGGGTACTTCCGGCACGCCTGTGGCCGTGTTGAAGGCGAAATAAGGAGACCCGCGGTTTTGTCGAAAAAAACCTTGTTCTTGAACCCTCCATCGTTTGAGGGTTTCGATGGTGGAGCGAGTTCACGCTGGCCCTCCACGCGTGAGATTGAATCTTACTGGTATCCGGTGTGGCTGTGCTACCCGGCCGGCATGATCGAGAACAGCAAGGTGGTCGATGCCCCGCCGCACGGAATTTCGATTGAGCAGACCGTGGAGATGGCCGCCGACTTCGAACTGCTGGTCCTGTTTACTTCCACGCCCGGCTTTCACGTTGACGTAAAGATTGCTGACATGATGAAGGCGAAAAATCCCCAATTGGAAGTGGCTTTCGTCGGCCCTCCGGTCACCATGGAACCGGACAAAGTCCTGGATGCCACCCAGGCCATTGACTTCATTGTCCGCCGTGAGTTTGACCACGCCATCGCCAACTACGCCAACGGCAGCCCCTTGGAGGATCTGCCAGGCGTGAGCTACCGCAAAAACGGCGTGAATGTGCATAATCCGGAAGGTCCGCAGATTGAAAATCTGGACGAACTCCCCTGGGTCAGCAAGATATACCGGCGCGATCTGGATTTCCGCCGCTACAACGTGCCGTTTCTGCTGAATCCCTACATTGCGTTTTATACCTCGCGCGGGTGCCCGGCGCAGTGCACTTTCTGCCTGTGGCCGCAAACCCATTCCGGCCACCGCTGGCGGCTGCGGTCCGCGCAGGATATCGCCAACGAGTGCCGCTACGTGCTGGACAATTTCCCCGGCCTCAAGGAAATTTTCTTTGACGATGACACCTTCAACTACCGCAAGGCCCGCACGCTGGAACTCTGCGCGGAACTGAAGAAACTGAACTTCACCTGGTCCTGCACCTCGCGCGTCACCACCGATCACGATACGCTCAAGGCCATGAAGGAAGCCGGCTGCCGGTTGCTGATTGTGGGCTATGAGTCCGGCGACGAACAAATTCTCAAGAACATCAAGAAGGGCGCTACCGTCGACATGGCGAAGCGCTTCACCGCGAACTGCCACAAGCTGGGGTTGGTGGTTCACGCGGATTTTATCGTCGGGCTTCCCGGCGAGACCCGGGAAACCTTGCGCAAGACGATTGATTTCGCCAAGGGCCTGGACACCGAGACCATTCAGGTCTCCATTGCCCATGCTTATCCCGGTACCGAGTTTTACGACTTCGCCAAGAAGAACGCGCTCATCAACATCGGCATGTCCGACGAACAGGGCCATCAGCTTCCCAACGTAATTTATCCGGGCATCCTCGAGGAAGCCGACCTCATGGAGTGGGTGGAGCGCTTCTACGACGAATACTATTTCCGTCCCAAGGCGGCGTGGCGCATCGTCCGCAAGGCGATCTTTGATACCAAGGAACGCAAGCGCCTGTACAAGGAAGCCCGGGAATACCTGGCCCTGCGTTCCAAGCGCAAGCAGTACGTCGCCGATCACAGAGCCAACGCTCTCGCCAGAGCGCAGGCGCAAGAGCGTGTCTGACCTCGCGGATTGATCTTCACTCTTATTGCCGTCATCGCAATTGGCTACCAAGCGGCCGCGATTGTGGCGTGCCTGCGAACTTGGATCGCCGCCAAGCGGGTGCCGGAGGGCACGGCCCCGGGGCCGGTTTCCGTCGTCAAGCCGATCCGCGGACTGGATCCCGCCCTACGGGAAGCCATCGAGTCGCACACGGTTCTCCAAGGCGATTACGAATTCCTTTGCGGCGTGAGCGACCCGGCTGACCCTGCCTTACCCGTTTTGCGGGAATTCCCCCAACTGCGCGTAGTGAACTCCAGCACCCGGACGGCGAACGGCAAGGCCGGTGTGCTGATTGACCTGGTTGCCGCCGCCCGTCATCCGATTCTGGTCCTCAACGACTCCGATATTCAAGTAGCGCCAGACTACTTGCGGCGCGTCACGGCGCCGCTGGCTGATCCCGCGGTGGGCCTGGTCACCTGTCTCTACCGGCCAATCGGCGACACCTTCGCGGCGCGCTTTGAAGGGCTGGGGATTGCGACGGACTTTGCGCCTTCGACGCTGGTGGCCCGTCTGGCCGGCGTGGATGAATTCGCGATGGGTTCGACGCTGGCCTTCCGGCGGCGCGATCTGGACCGCATCGGCGGCTTCGCGGTGATTGCCGATTACCTGGCCGATGACTATCAGTTGGGGCATCGCATTCACGTGCTGGGGCTCAAGTGCGTGCTCAGCGATGTGATCGTCGATACCCATATGGGTGGTGGCTGGCGACAGGTCTGGGCGCATCAGGTACGTTGGGCGCGCACGATCCGAGGCGTGAAGTTCGGCGGATACCTGGGGCTCCCTATCACCAACGCGACGTTGTGGGCGGCAGTCGCCGCCGCCGCCGGGCGATGGGAGCTGGCCGGGATGCTGCTCGCGGCGCGGCTGGCGATGGCATGGACGTCCGGGTGCCTGGTGATCCGCAGCCGCGATGTGTTGCGTTTGTTCTTGCTAGTACCGGCGCGCGATCTGTTCGGGTTTGCGGTGTGGCTGACCGGGTTATTTGGCCGTTCCGTGGTCTGGCGGGGCCTGCGGTTGCGGCTCGCGCCCGACGGGAAAATTATTCCCTAGCCCGCCTTTCTCACACAGTTTTGTCGCGAGGCGCGTGAGAAGGCTGTGGCTAGGAGGCGCGCGAAGCTCAGCGCGCACAAGCATACTTGAGCAGTATGTTGAGCACGGCGAGCGAGCGCAACGAAGTAGACGCGGCCTTATCGCGCGCCGCGGCAGAACCTGTGTGAGAAAGGCGGGCTCGCGCAGCCGCGTGCTAGAATGGCATTTAGTCCTACCCTATCGCGCCCGTAGCTCAGTTGGATAGAGCGTTTGGCTACGAACCAAAAGGTCGCACGTTCGAGTCGTGCCGGGCGCACCATCTGACGCCAGTTCGTCGTGCTCTGGACAGTTTCAGTACCCTCCTAGACTTTATGTGCGAACAAGGATAGAATCACAGACATTACCTCGGTTCCAAACAAGTGCAGGCAGGGAGGGCCAAATGTACATGACACTGCTCGCTTCCTGGGTCCTGGTGGCTGGGCTTCTGAGCCAGCAACCAGCCTCTTCCACCGCTGCGCCGGCGGCGCTGAGTTACGAATATTACAAGGCCAAGGTGGAACCCATTTTCCTGGCCAAGCGTCCGGCCCGCGCTCGCTGTGTGGTGTGCCATTCCCGGGCGGGCAATAATTCGGCGTTCCGTTTGCAGCCGGTTGCCCCCGGAAGCGCCGGCTGGAGCGAAGGGGAGTCGCGCAAGAACTTCGAATCGACCAAAGTGTTGGTGATGCCCGGCAGCCCCGAGCGTAGCCGGCTGCTCATTCATCCCCTCGCCGAAGAGGCCGGTGGAGATTTTTTCCACACCGGAGGCAAGCAGTTTGAATCGCAGAACAGCGCCGAGTGGCAGACGCTCAAAGCCTGGGTGCTGGGACGCCCATAGCGGCCGCTGGCGGCCGTAAACCACGGATTTCGGATTCGCTCATAACGAGAAGGAGTTGACAATGAAAAACCAAACAGCGGTTGCCCGGTGTTTCGCAGTTGTGGCGGTTGCCCTTCTGTGCGTATGGTCCTTGCACGCCGCGTCGAACAACGTCCGGGTCCTCCAGACCAACAGCGCCGGGGACAACATCCACATCATCGATCCCGCCAGCAACAAGGTGGTGGGGGAGATCAAGGGGATCGAGGTGAGCCATGGGGTCACGGCTTCTCCCGACGGCAGCCGCATCTGGGTCAGCGACGAGGCGCTGAATACTGTCGACGTGGTCGACGCGAAAACGCTGAAGATCACCCAGCGCATTCCTCTGAGCGGCAACCCCAACAATATCACGATCACGCCGGATGGGAGGAAGGTCTATGTCGCCATTATCCAGGCGCCCGGCGCCGTGGACGTGATCGACACCGCTTCGCTGAAGAAGATCAAGACCATCCCGACCAAGGGTGGCATCCACAATTTGTATGCCACGCCGGACGGTAAGTACGTGGCCGCGGGCTCGCCGCATGGCAAGAGACTCAACGTGATTGACACCCGGACCGACGAGATCGCTTGGGATGTGGACCTGGGCTTGGAAGTCCGGCCCATGACGTTCGCGACCAATCCGGACGGCTCCACCAAGTGGATCTTCGTGCAGTCCAAATTCAATGGCTTCGTGGTAGTGGATTTCGCGACGCACAAGGAAATCCGCCGCATCGACAATCCGGCCCTGCCTCCGGGGATGAAGACCGTCTCGGCGGGCGCCAATGAATCGCACGGCATCGCCGTTACCGCCGATGGCAAGACGCTGGTGGTCAATTCGCGATTGAACAATTTTCTCTATTCGTACTCGCTGCCGGATTTGAAATTGTTGGGCAGCGCCTATCTGGGCGCGACGGGCGCCAAGGGCGCCGCCTGGCTGACCCTCACGCCGGACAGCAAGACCGCCTATGTGGCCATGGCCGTGACCAATAACGTCGCGGTAGTGGACCTCAAGACCATGAAAGAAGTGATTTGCATCCCCGTCGGCTTCGTGCCGAAGCGCAACGCCACGGCGATGCTGCCGTAGATTGGCTGTGGAGCCAGGCTTCAGCCTGCGACGGGCGCTTCAGCGCCCGCGCCGGATGCGCCGCTTACGGCGTTTCGATCACCATATAGCGGAACGGCTCTTCGATGTTGTGATACGAGTGCGGCGCGTCGGGAGGAACGATTAGCACGTCTCCCTTGCTGACGCGATGCGACTCGCCTTTCCCCACTAGCACGCCTCCGAATTCGTTCATCGCGCCGGCTTTGGCCCCTTTGGCTGGAGTGCCAGGTGTGTTGACCGTCGCCGCGCCGCTCACCACCACCACCACGGCGGTCCAGTCCTTGTGCGAGTGATTCGACCCATCGTCGTTCTTACCCCGGCTGTTGGTGTGTACCGCGTAGCTCGTTCCCGCCTTATCCTTGCGGGAAAACAAAATCCCGGGGCTATTGGAACTCAGCGCTTTGGCAAACGACGCGTCCACCTTCTCGTGACTGAAGTAGGTGATGATCGGCGAAGCCGGATTCTGCTGCGCGGCGGTCTTGGCAACCCAGCCCGCGCTGAACGCAACCACGGCCAAAGCCGGGAGCGCGATCTTGCGAATGGTGAACATACGGTTTTATCTCCTTTACGCCGATTTCTTTTTGGCCGGCACCGGCAAGCCCGGAATCTTGATGTTGACCGAGAACAGCGAGCTTCGGGTGGTGAAGAAGAGCGTCTTCCAATCGTCGCCGCCGAAAGCGACGTTGGTGGTCGCCGTGTGCCCGTGCACGATGCGGCCGAGTCTCTTGCCCTTGGAGTCGAGAATGTACAAACCGCCGCTCCCGCCCGTGTACACGTTGCCCGCGCTGTCCACTTTGAAGCCGTCCGGAATGCCGGGCTCGGGGCCTTTCAGATCCGCGAAGATGCGGCTGGTCTCCAGCGCCACCATGCCGTTGGGCAGCATGTCGAAGGCGCGGATGTGCGCGCGCCGCGCATCGCCCACATACAGGATCTTTTCGTCGGGTGAAAACGCGATGCCGTTGGGCCCGACCATGTCGGTAATGATCATCGACATGGAACTCAGATCGGCGGACACGCGATACACGCCGTGCGGCACCACGTCCCACTGCTCCTGCGCCAGCGGGCCGCCGGGATCGGTGAAGTAAATCGTACCGTCCGATTTCACGATCACGTCATTCGGCCGCAGCAGGCGCTTGCCCTGAAAGCTGTTGGCGACCACCGTAACGCTGCCGTCCGCCTCGTAGCGGGCGACGCGCCGCGTCAAGTGCTCGGCCACCAGAATGCGGCCTTGCATGTCGCGCGTGGAGCCGTTGGCCTCGTTGCTCTTCTCCTGCGCCACCGTCGCGCCCTGCTGTCCGGGGACGTACTTCATCCGCCGCGCGCGCTGAATGTCGCTGAACAGGAGATATTTCCCCTCGGCCATCCACACCGGGCCTTCCGCCGGACCGATGTCACCGCCAAAGCCGCTGGCCAGTTCGCGAATCGGCTCGGAAGTGGCGATGATGTTGGCCAGCTCCGGCGCCATCTGTTCGATCTTCTTGGCGCCCTGGGCGAACACGCCGGCTCCGGGCACCGCGAGTGCGCCCGCCGCGCCCGCCAGTTTCATCATGTCCCTGCGGGAAAGTCTGTGAGATGCGCGCATCGATGGATCCTCCTTTTTCGTCACCGCTAGGTTAGAGGATAGTCGGAATCCGCGGTGGTTGCAAACGGCAAGCCGTAAATGATCCCACCAGCCGGGAAGTGCCATCGCGTGGAGCAGGCTTTAGCCTGCAACGGTGGCTGTAGCCACCGCGAAGGACGGGACAAGGCGCGCCATGTGAAAGCCCGCTCCACCAAACATCCAGTAACGATTTCCCGGAGTCAGTCCACTAGTTGCTGCGTCCGGATTCCTTCTTCAATCGATCCAGCAATTCGGGCGCGATCGATTTTCCGGCCCTCCCCGCCTTGTGGACGACTTCCCAGCCCTCGCTGTATCGCCGGTCCTCGGCGTAGAGTCCCAGCAGCGGATTGTAGGGATGCACGAGCAGCCGTCGGCGGTGGAACCGGTGTCGATCGATTTCTCGAAATCCGCTATAGCGGCATCATGCTTCTGCTCTTTCTGGTTCGCGGACCCGCGGGCGCAGTAGGCGTCGGCCAAGCGCATCCTGCCCATCGGATTTAGCGCCAGCTCTTGCGAGTAGTCGCTGATGGCCTGGTCGAGTTCGCCGATCGTCTCATGGATCATACCGAGCCGGTCCTACGCCAGATAGTGCCGGCTGTCGCTCTCGATGGCCTTCTTGAAATCGGCGGTTGCCGGGTCGAACCACGTCTTCCGCGTGGCGTCACTGCCGGCCAACAAGCCATCCACCACGACCTCCAGAGCCGCCCGGTCGTAATAGGTGCGCCCCCGGCTGTAATAAGCCTCGGCGCTGGCGGGATCGAGTGCTACGGCCTGGTCATGATCCTTCACGGCAAGGCCGAATAAGCGGCCGTATTCATCGGCGGAAATCAGCTTGAAGGCCCGGCCATAGCGGGCTTTCTCCGAATAAGCACTGCAGCGCTTTGCACATCCCGCCGCGCGCTGAGCGTCATCGCGAGCGGTCTCGATAGCCCGTGTGGAATTCTGGATGTCGCGATCGTAGCCGCTCAGATACCAGGACTGGGACATCCGGGTGCAGCCCCCGGAGAATAGCAGGACCGTCGCGCACAGCAGCCTGGCGAATCCCCAAGACGCTTTCATCGCACCATTCCTCGGCATTCGGAACCCCGCGGATATTCCCGGGGACAATCGGGACATGACCAGAATCGGCACGAATGCCCACCTTCATTATGGCGAAGGAATGGGGGTGGGGCGTCCGCCGGACCAGTAACATCGGCGTGCGCCGTCACCCAGGCGCTTTGCCGCGCTCCTGCCAGGAAGCCACGCTGGAGCAGGAGCATTCACCCTTGCAGCCGCCGATGAGGCGCGCGGCGGCAAGCCGGGCGTGTGTTACTTGGCCACCTGATGGGCCGCGTCTTTATTTATGGGCCGCGCCTATTTGATGCGCCGCGTCCTTCTCGTTCTCGCAGAGGTATTCGATTATGTCGCCATCCGCAATCAGATTGAAGTCCACCTTGAACGTCCACGGCTTGGTATACATTTTGGGATCGTCGATGGTGCCCTCCATCTGTAGACGACCCGCCGTCAAGCGTTGGAACCGTTCCGTGACGCGCAATTGATCGGAATGCGGCAAGCCCAGGCCATCCAGCCACGACTCTTCGTTGAATCCCGTGGTCTCCACTGCAAACGTATCGCCGACCCACTTTCCGATCGAGTAGCCGTACCAGGCCGGATTCATCGACTTCGGGTGCGCGCGGCCGTCCGTGAAAATCTGCCGGAAATCGAGCCAGTTCTCATAAAGAATCAGAGTGACGCCGGGGGCTTGCACGAACTTGAACGGAGTCGGAGGAAGCATCGCGCCCGGAATGCCATGCGGCAGACAGCGCTCCGATGGCCTGCCGCCTCCGTCGCGCGCGGCACGCTCCTTGTAGACCGCGGCGAAGGCGGGCCGCAGCGGAATCTCCGCACCCTTGGGCATCCACCATTGCAGACTGAAGCCAAGCCCGGCGGTGTTGGGCGGAGCGCTCTCGCCTTCCCTGCGGACCCACAGGCCCGTGAGATCCGGCTTGCCATCCGGCGTGCGGGGCGCGTTCGCCGTCAGGATGGGCTTGCCATCCTTGCCGCGCACAAGGCGCGGATCGGGCTGATTGAACCACTGTGCCGCGGCGGGCAGGGAAATCAGGAATGCAAGGATTGCGATGCGCATAAAAACTGGCCTCCAGTCTTGAAGATTACAACAACACGCGCCAGGAAAACAGGTAGTGCGCCAGCGCACTACCGGAAAATAGGGACAGACGCGCGTGAGCGCCCGCCTACCGCGCTGGTCCCAGGTATCGCTTCCGCATCTTCGCCACGATGGTGAACCCCGGGTCCACCACGTTCGCGATTTCGTACTCCATGCCTTGGCCCATTAACAGGCTGGCGCCGCGCTCGTCGAACCCATAGCTCTCCATCAGCCAGCGCAGCAGCTCCGTCGTCGCGTGCTGCAAAGCTTCATTGAGGGCGCGGGAACTGCCCAACACCATGATGAAGTCCTGGTTTTCCAGGCGCGGCCAATTGATCTTTTTCCCCTTGACGACCTCCACCGAAAATTCGACGTCGAGCGACGTCTCGATGGCGCTGCCCAGCACTTCGCCGTCGCCCTGCCGCGCGTGGCCGTCGCCCAGAAACAGCAGCGCGCCGGTCTCGAACACCGGCAGCATCAGCGTGGCGCCCGCGCCCATGCCGTTGTAATCCATGTTGCCGCCGAAGTTATCCGGCGTCGAGGTGGGGACGGCGGCTTTGTTGGCCGGCGCGGTGCCGATGCAGCCCAGCATGGGACGCAGCGGCAGTTCGATGCGCGGCCCCTTGAATTCGCCCGGGTCCATATACGCGATGCCTTTTTGCTTATCGATCTGCCAGGTCGCCGTCCGGGCCTCGCGCGACGCCTCGTAGCGCAGAAAAGCGGGATCGGCCGTATAGGGAGCCAGCAGCGAGGCGGACCAGCCCGTCGCCCGGTTGGTTTCCAGACGCAACAGATGCACCACCAACGTGTCGCCCACCTCGGCGCCCTCGATGAAGAACGGACCGATCTCGGGATTGCCGGCCCGGCCGCGCTGCACCCCCGCGGAGTCCACGCCGCGCGCATCGATGGTCGAGGTGATCACGTGGTCGCCCGGCTTGATCCGCAGCACGGGTTCATGAGCGCCGGAGAACGTGTTGTGGAACACCGTGGGTTGAAACCGGTGAGTTTCGGCGAAGCAGGTAACCGCCAGCGCCGTCAGCAGGAGCAATCTCATAGCACGCCTCCGGTGTGGATCAGTATAGCGGAGCCGTTCACGCCCACGCGGATGCAACTAACCCTTGTCTCCCTCGCGGCTTCCCGCAGGTACACGTCTCGTGTCTTGCTCCGCCCGGTTATCGTCGAGCCAAGCAGACCGGGTGCTCTCTGACGGAGTACCGGCTGTCGTTCATTCAAACTCAGCCGGCTCGGGCATCCTAGGCAAGGCTTGGGCATCGTAAGGCCTCCCGCAAGGAGGAAATGGACGATTTCAGCCGACCGCTGCTGGCGAAACAGCAGCCGGACGCCGCCTTCCGATAGTGGCGGCAAGGGGTACCCCGAAAAAGACGAGCCCGGACAGGAAACATTCGCGTCCATTTGCGAGCAAAACTTAGTGCAAACTTAGTGCGTCATCGCGTAGACCACGTAGTTCGATACGATGCGGAACGACAGGCCCGCGAACTTTTCGTCATAGCGAGGATCGTCCGCGTATTCCCACGCGTCGCCCAGGTCCATGTTGTGGCAGATCGCCACCAGCAGCCGGCCTTTGTCGTCATAGATGCCGCGCCAGCGCGCTTCGTAGCCGTCCTGCTCATACGTGCGGCCCGTGTAGAGATACTGCGCGCCCGGCACCTGGTAGCGACTGTCCAGGTCGTAGATGGAATGGAAAATCGAATCGCCATTGGGGATTTCCACGATCTGCCGGTCCGGATACACGCGCTGCATGCTGGCCATGAAATTGTCCCATTCGCGCGTGCCGTGGAAGTCGTCGCACATGAAAAAACCGCCGCGATCCAGATAATCGCGCATCTGCTTAATCTGGAACTCCGTCAACTCCCAGCGCCCCACCTCCACCGCATACAGCCACGGATAATTGAACACATCGTCGCCGTCGTCCAGATCCACGGGCTGCTCCACCGAGCGCACGTTTACCCGCGTCAGCCGCCGCAGCGCCCGCGCCACGTGCCGGTCCGCGGCCGTATAATCCGTGGTCCAACTGGAGCGGCCCAGCTTCCACGAGTTCGCAAACCTTCCGTAGTAACCGCCGCGGAAGGGCGGATACATGAGCCGCGCGAACACCCACTCGGCCTGCACTCGGAAGTCCGGCGGCAATTCGATGTTGTCTTGCCCCGGATACTCGCGCCAGCGCTTCTGCCAGGCCAGCGCGCTGCCCAGCGTCAGCAAGACGGCGCTGGTTACCACCAGGATTCTGGGTAGGGCCTTCACATCGCTATTATAGTGATGCGGCCGCAGCACTGCTGACCATGCCTCATCTGAAAATCTTGCGGGCTTTCTGTCTGGCCTTGGCGATCCTGCTGGGCGTGGCTTCGCCCGTCTGGCCGTGGGGGCGCCAGGGGCATCGCATTGTCGCCCGCATCGCGGCCCGCAACCTGAAGCCGGACGCGCGGAAGAAGCTCGCTGCGATTCTGGGAACCAATGACGCCGGCCTGGAAGACGCCATGGCCGCCGCCTCCACCTGGCCCGACGAAATCAGCAAGTCCAAGACCGGAACATTCTACTGGCATTTTGTGGATGTCCCGGTGACCGAACCGTTCGCTGTGGGAACGCTGTGCGCCAAACACGAATGTATTATTGACCGCATCGAGGAGATGGCGGACCGCTTACGGATGAATCGGACCGGCTTCGCTCTGGCCACGCCGCCGGATCCGCCACGACCCCCGAAGTCTCAAGAAGTGGCCTTCCTGATTCACTTCGTGGGAGACATCCACCAGCCCCTGCACGGTTCCGATAACAGCGACCAGGGCGGGAATTGCGAGCATCTGCGGCCGCCTCTCGTGCACGCCGATGGCACCAAAACCAATGCACTCCACGGCGTGTGGGATGTGGATCAGGTGCTCACCGTCATGAACGTTCTGGGCACGGAACAGGCCACCACGGCGGCGTTGTTCCAGCGCTTCCGGAGCGGCGCGCGGGTTTCGCAAGGCACGGCGCTCGACTGGACCCGCGAATCGCACCGGCTCGCGCGCGAAAACATTTATCAGAAGCTGCGCATTCCCAAGTACGAAGCCCCTTTTGGGCAGTGCGCCGCCCACGTGGCGAACCTGACCATCGATCAGGCGTATCTGGATAGCAACGAGAAGCTCGTCGAACAGCAACTCATGCGCGCCGGCATCCGGCTATCGAATTTGCTGAACGACATCTGCGCGGGCAGCGGTTGCGGGATTCAGTAACGGCTCGCAAATGGACGCAAATGAGAGTTCCAGTGCCTTGCGTGGCGTACGCCGCTGCGTGTAGCTTCGCCACTCTTGGCGACGCCCGGCGGCGAGATAACGTCCATTCGCGAGCCAGGAACGATGATCCTTCTGATCGCCTTCGAGCGCGCCGCCCGCCACCCAGGCCTTGATCGTCTCGATGTCGGCGTCCTTCAGGCGCGCATCGTTTTGGAAATGGCCGTAGCGCGGATCGGCGAACCAGGGCGGCATCTTGCGCGACACGACGGCGGTCTGCATGGTCTTGGCCCAGGGACGCGCGGACTTGTAGTCCAAAAGAGACATCGGCGCCATCTCGCCGGGGCGATGGCAAGCTACGCAATTTTTGTATAAGATCGGGGCGACGTCTTTGGAGAACGTAGGAGCCGCAAATGCAGAGGATGCGGCGATCAAGCCCAGCAGTGTGAGCGTAAAAGTCCGCATGATATCGAGTTTATCAATCGGGCCAACCCGGATTCCACCAAAGCCATCCGCTGGGGCGTCCGCAGCGAAGACGAGATGATGGTCACCTGGACCGAAACGCTGGACGCGACACCGGGAAGCCGCTAGCGGCGAGGGACTACTTCCACTCCCAGATCTATTTCGGCGTCAACTTCAGGAGCTTGCTTTTGGCGGGCGGGCCGTAGGACACCGAAGAACCGCCGCTGTCGGTAAGCACATAGACGGCGCCATCCGGACCCACGCGCACGTCGCGGATGCGGGTGTGGAGATCGGTCAGCAGCGCCTCTTCTTCCACCACTTTGTCGTTGACGATTTTGAGCCGCGACAGCAGATTGCCGCGCAAGCCGCCGACGAACACGCTGCCCTGCCATTGCGGAAACAGGTTGCCGGTATAGAAGGCCAGCCCGGAGGGGGCGATTACCGGGTCCCAGTAATAGACTGGCTCCTCCATGCCTTCCTTGTGCGTGATGCCTTCGCCGATGGCGGTGCCCGGATAGTCGATGCCGTGCACGATCACCGGCCAGCCATAGTTCTTGCCCTTCTCGATAATATTCAGCTCATCGCCGCCGCGTGGACCGTGCTCGTTTTCCCACAGCTTGCCGGTATTGGGGTCGACGCCCAAGCCCTCCGGGCTGCGGATGCCGTAGGCCCAGATTTCGGGCAGAATCCCCGGCTTGCCGAGGAACGGATTATCCGGCGCGGGCGCGCCATCGGCGGTGATGTGCAAAACCTTGCCCAGGTGGTTGCTCAGATCTTGCGCCACACCCCAGGGCGGGGAATCCGAGCGGTCGCCCGTGGTCACGAAAAGAGTGCCGTCCGGCGCGACAACAATACGGCCTCCCGTTTTTCCGCCCAGGCGCTTGGAAGGCATGTTGGGCAGCGCGCGGAAGATGACCTTGGCCTCGCGCACCGCGAACTCGGCTTCGTCGAGTTTGCCCTTGGCGACATACGTATTGCTATTGGTGTTATTGACGTAATCGTAAAGCGTGAAAAAGATCTGGTGGTTCGTCGCGTAATTCGGATCGGGCACCACGTCCAGCAAGCCGATATCCTTGGCGCCCGGCGACATCAGTTCCGCCACGCCGGTGAGAGGCTTCGACAAGACGCCGTTCTTATCCAGAATATGAATGCTGCCGGGCAGCCTTTCGGTCAGCAGCAGGTTGCCGCTGGGCAGGAAGGCGATGCTCCACGGCGCGGGCAGGTTATCCACCAGGGTCGTCACGTTGAACGGCGCGGTGGCATGATACGGCGCGCGGGTCTGCTGCGGGAACGCCGGTTGGTTGTCCTTTTTCTCCGTCGGCCGGCCGTCGATCGGCTGGCCTTCGATTTTGGCCGTGGTCGTTGGCGCGGGCGGGGCACTGCACATGGACCCCGTGCCTTGAATCGTAGTGACGTTAATCTTGTCGCCCGCCGGGTTCTTCACGAAGAGACCCTTGATTTGCACGCGGGCGCCCTTGAGCGGGTCTCCCTTGTACACGCTCATCAATTCAAACGTCAGCGTGCCCAGGGGCTTCGTATCCCATGCCTTCAGCTCCGCGGGGGTGGACTCGGCGGGATTCTTGGTGCGGACCAGGCGCGTGCCACGCGTCAGCATCCACACATTGTTCGGAGTCTGCTCCAGGCAGCCCACCACGTCGATCAACGATCCGCTGGGGACTTCCTGCGGCCCGTCTTTGCCCTGCACCTGCACGCTCTCGATCGACGCCAGCGTCAGTTCATTGGCGCCTTTGGGAAAGCCGTTATAGCTCAAGACGTAGGCCGTGATGTCGAGGTATTGATTGCCGGTCAGGCTCCCCGGAACATCCCGCGGCATGGTGTTGCTGATGGTCTTGAAGAAGGCGCTGAGGCTGGTTTCCCGCCATTGCGTCATGAAGTGGTCACCCTTGAGGATCGACTGGTAGCCGCTGAGATCTTCTTTGTGGCACGTCGCGCAACTGCGCGTGTAAGCGGTCTGGCCGCGCTCGGCTTGTGCCGGCGAATACACGCCGTCCCAAACGGTCTTACCGGCGCCCCGTGCCAGGCCGGGTCCGCCGAAAAGTCCCAAGGCGAATAGCAGTATGATGTTCCCCGATAGGCGCATACCCGTATTCTACCAGCCGGAGCGCACTGGCAGACTGGCAGGTGGTGCGGCGGGCGGTGTCGTCTCTAACCTGCATTTCTCACACGAGATTGTGGAGCGGGCTTTAGCCTGCGACGGGGACTTGAGTCCCCGGTTCGAAGTGTGGTTATACCGCTGCGGAGGCTGAAGCCTCCGTTGCAGGCTAAGCCCGCTCCACGCTGGGCCCCGGTATGGCTCTTTCTGATCTACCTTGGGACCTTGTGAGAAATGCAGGCTAGAGATTCGGTCCTAGCTTGTGCTTCGCCAGGAAGTCGCGGATCTTGGTGTAGATCATGGTACGCTCCGGCGCGCTGAACTGGCCGTGTTTGCCGCCGGGCACCGTTACCAGTTCGTTGGGCACTTTCGCCTTGGTCAGAGCATCACGCAGGCGGAGGCTGTGCGCGTAGGGCACGGTCGGGTCCGCGTCACCCTGGATCATCAGGATGGGCGGCAGCCCCTCGCGCACGTAGGTCAGCGGGGAAACACGCTCGGCGATGGTTTCGCGATCCGGCAGGCTGCCGAGCCACGCGACCGCGTACGCTTTCCGGTTGGTTCCGTCGAGCAGGTCTTTCACGTCGGTAATCCCGTACCAGTCGATGATCGCCGCCACTTTGGGCAGCGGAGCGCCGGGACACTGGCGATCCAGTCCCGCATTTTCGGAAATCATGCCCGTGGTGAGCGACAGGTGCCCGCCGGCCGATTCGCCGGTGGTTACCAGGCGGGTGGTGTCGATGGCGTAGTCTTTAGCGTGCGTGGCCACCCAGCGCAGCGCGCACAAGCAATCTTCGACCGCCGCCGGACCCAACGCCACGCGCCCCAGCCGGTATTCGACGTTGACCACGTTCCAGCCCATCTCGAACCACGGCATCAGCGACATCAGAGACGCTTCTTTCGATCCCCCCACCCATCCGCCGCCGTGAAAGAAGATCAGCGTCGGCTGCGGAGCGGTGGCATCGCGCCGCTTGTAGATGTCGAGCTTGGCTTCCCAGTTGCTCGCCGTCAGGTAGGTGACGTTGGGGATCACCTGATATTCGTTGAGGGCGTGCGTGGCCCAGTCCGCCGCCGCCGGCAATTGCGCGAACGCCGGGAGCGCCGCCGCGAACAGGAACGTGAATAATGTCTTGCGCATGATGGTGCTCCTTATTTGCCGCCGGTCCACTTGGCGCGCAGGGCTGCGCGATCCACCGCCGCTCCGCGCAGGTACACGCTGGAGATCTTGCGCGTGTTCGTGATGTCATCAAGGGGATTGGCGTCCAGCACCAGAAAATCCGCGCTCTTGCGTGCCGTGATGGTGCCGGCGTCGGTCACTCCGATCATCTCCGCCGCGTTGCGCGTGGAGGCCACGATCACCTGCGCCGGCGTCATTCCGCTGGCCACCATGTCGGCCATTTCCTCGTGCGCGGCCCACGGGACAGGGCCGTCGGTCCCCAGCGCAATCTTGATACCCGCCGCACTCAGCTTGCCCAGATTGCGCGATTGAATGCCGAAGAACTGCTGGGCCTTGGGATTGTCCTTGGTCTCGGCCTGCACTTTCTGAAACTCCTGCGCGGACATGCTGTCGCGCAGCCAGCCGCGGTCCGCGCGGACGCCGCGGTCGGGCAGGTTCGGATCCACGATGATGTTGCGCTTGGCCTTCATCATGTTCAGAAACTCGTCGTCGATGTCTTTGTCGCGGACGCTATGCGCGAACACATCGACGCCCGCCCGCAACACGCCCTTGGCGTCCTCGAGCGTGAAAATGTGGGTGATCGCTCTGAGTTTCTGCTTGTGGGCTTCGTCGATGGCCGCGCCGTAAATCTCCGGCGTCAGCTTCGTCACCGTTTTATCGCGGTCGTCCACCCAGATCTTGAGCAAATCGACTTTCTTCGCCGCGTTCTCCTGCACGGCCTTGCGCGCTTCCGCCGGATTGTTCACCCAGATCGGCGCCGGCGGTCTTCCCGGCTCGGGTCCCGACAGTCCTCGCCCCGCCGTGCGGAACCGCGCCGCGCCCGGAATCGTCTCCGCGCGCACTTGGAACGGTGCATCGGTCGTATCCGAGCCCATGCTCATGGTGATGCCGATGCCGTAGTAGGCGAAGTGCTGCAATTGATCGACTAGCTCTTCGCGCTTCACCGACAGGTGTTTGTGCGCGTCGATGATCGCGGGTATGACGGTCTTGCCCGTCAGGTCCACGCGAGCCGCGCCCGCCGGAGCCTGGACCTGTCCTTTGCGCCCCACGGCGGTGAAGCGGCCGTTCTCCACCACGAAGGCGCTATCGGCGATGAGCGCGCTGCCGTCGCCCGTAATCAGGCGAGCCCCTTCGTACACGGTAGCCGGTTGCGCATGGACCATCGGCGCCAGGCACCCTACCGCTAACAAGAAATAATTGATTCGACGCATACACACCTCCACGGAATACCCATCCGGAGCAAGTATACTATGGCTAAACGAAGGAGCCATATGCGATTTCTGATCCTGTTGCTGCCGTCGTTGCTGTTCGCACAGAACTGCGCCGCGCAAACCTACGCTATGGTCTTGCGCGGGGGCCGGGTCATGGACCCGGAGTCGAACCTTGACGCCGTCCGCAACATTGGAATCCGCGGCAAGAGCATCGCCGCGATTTCGACGGCTTCCCTGCGCGGCAAGATCGAGATTGACGCCACGGGTCTCGTGGTCGTTCCCGGTTTCATCGATCTGCACCAGCATTCACAGACGCCGGAGGCCTACCGCTTCAAGGCCATGGACGGTGTGACCACGGCGCTCGAACTGGAAGTGGGGGTGTCGCCGGTCAGTGAGTGGTACGCGGCGCGGCAGGGCAAGTCTCTAATCCACTTTGGAGCCAGTTCCGGCCACATCCCAGCGCGCATGTCGATCATGCACGACACTGGCGGCCTGCTGCCGCGCGACGCGGCCATGAACCGTCCCGCGACGGCGGACGAGCAGAGGACCATCGCGTCGCTCGTGGAGAAAGGCCTCGACGAAGGCGGACTCGGCATGGGCATGGGCATCACTTATACACCCACCGCCACTCCAGAGGAGATTCTGGATCTGTTCTATCTGGCGGCGAAGTTCAAGCGGCCTGTGTTTGTCCACGCGCGGGAGAATGGTAATCCGATCCAGACGTTACAGGAAGTGATTGCCGATGCGGCGGCCTCCGGCGCCCCGCTACACATTGTCCACATCAACAGCATCGCAATGGACAAAACCCCGAAGCACTGCGCATGTTCGACGGCGCGCGGACCCGCGGGCTTGACGTCACCACGGAAGCCTACCCGTACACGGCGGGCATGACGGAAATCGCGTCGGCGATGTATTCCAACTGGGAGACCCGGCCGCCGGAGTACTTCCCGCGCTTCCTGTGGCCGCCAACAGGAGAGCGGCTCACACGCGAGACGTTTGAACGCTACCGCAAACAAGGCGGATTCGTAGCGGAGTTCAAGAACACCGAGGAAATGGTCCGGCTGGCGCTGGCGCATCCGGCGGTCATGATCGCCACCGATGGCGTTCTGGGACATCCGCGTGCCTCGGGAAGTTATGCGCGCCTGCTCGGCAAATACGTCCGCGAAGAGAAAGCTCTGACGCTGATGGATGCCATTCGCAAGTCGTCTTTGATGCCCGCGCAACGCTTGCAAACCATGTCGCCGCAGATGCGCCGCAAGGGCCGCTTGAAGGTGGGCGCCGACGCCGATATCTCCGTGTTCGATCCCGCGCGGGTCATCGACAAGGCGACCTTTGAGAAGCCGGCCCAGTATTCCGAGGGCTTTCGTTACGTTCTGGTCGAGGGCACGCTCGTCGTCCGCGAGGGCAAGCTGGAGGACGGCGCCGCGCCGGGCCAGGGGATTCGCGCGCAATAAAATCGCCGTATTATAGAAGGACCTATGGCGAAAACAGCTTCCACCATGCTCGCGCTAGGGACTGCGGCCCCGGCGTTCTCTCTTCCCGATGTGGTCTCCGGCAAAACCATTTCCAACGCGTCTTTTCAAGGCAAGAAGGCGCTGCTGGTGATGTTCATCTGCCATCACTGCCCCTTCGTCAAGCACGTCAAGGCGGAGCTTGCCGCGCTCGGGCGCGACTACGCCGCCAAGGACATTGGCATCGTTGGCATCAGTTCCAACGACCCCGCGGTTTCCGCGGACGATTCTCCCGAGGGCTTGCAGCGGATGGTTGCGGAATGGGGTTTGAGCTTCCCGGTCTGCTACGACGAGTCGCAGGCGGTGGCCAAGAGCTACGCCGCCGCGTGCACGCCGGAATTTTATCTCTTCGATCAGGACCGCAAGCTTGCGTACCGTGGCCAGCTCGATGACAGCCGCCCGAGTAACGACAAGCCCGTGACCGGCGCCGATCTGCGCGCGGCCATCGACGCCGTGCTGGCCGGACGGCCCGTGAGTGAGGATCAACAAGCCAGTCTCGGCTGCAACATCAAGTGGAGGCCGGGAAACGAGCCCGCGTATTATCCGGCGCCGGCCGTTACGACGGCCTAAAAGCGGGGCGCACTATACGCCGAACTGGCGGAAGTGATGGTCGGCGTGCAAGTAGCCCCAGCGCAGCCACTTCCATTCGGTGAGATCGCCGAAGATCGGGTGCCGTGAGAACTCGAAATCGCGCGGCTGCTTTCCGAAGCGTTGGATAGCGGCGGCGAGCGCCGCCACGTCGCGCACGAATTCGGCCGGTGGTGTGCCGCCAGCGAGTTGATCCATCTCCGGACGCGTCGGCACGCCCTTGGGCCACGTCAGCGGCGCACGCAGCGCGATCCAGCGCACCAGCGTCCGGTTCAAGAAAGTGATGTCCTCGCTGGCGGACTGCAAGCCCATCGCCAGTGCATAGGAATCGTTCAAGTGGCACACTATCTGGTGCGCGTTCATTTTGCCCCATCCGGCGGGAGTGTCCGCACGCACGAGCTGGAGGCGTTCAATCAGTTCTTTCGTGCCCGCCGCGTCGAGGGTCTTCATCTGGTTCTGCCGCGTCTGTAGCCGGTGTCGGTAGTAAGTCAATCTGTCCGGTTTTGTTCACACGTGATCTGTCCGGTTTCGTCTATTCACCCCGTTGCACCTCTACGGCTGGCCGAAGGAGGTTTTCTGGTTTTGGTTCGCAAGAAAGGAACAGTCGTCGGAGCGGTGGGAA
>SHUD01000044.1 GCA_009697505.1 Bryobacterales bacterium | reverse complement strand
TCTCGCGCTGATCGCATTTGGCGGATTATGGTTCGCCGGCTCCGGGGCCAGCGCTGCTCCGCCCCGTCCGCCCAAGGATCTCCGCTTGTATATATTCGACTGCGGCACCATTCATGCCCGCAGCGCGGAAGGCTTCTCGCTGAAGAACGAAGAAGTGGCGTCGACGGAAATGTCGGTGCCGTGCTACCTGATTGTGCATCCCAAGGGAACGCTGATGTGGGACGCCGGTCTCACGCCTGATCAGGCGATCGGGAAGCCGACCAAGACCGGAGCGCTCCAGCAAGGCACGCCTCTGGCGCCGCAACTGGCCGCGGTAGGATACACACCGGCGGACATCACTTATCTTGGCCTGTCGCACTTTCATGGCGACCATGTGGCGAATGCGAACCTGTTTACGAAACCGACCTGGCTGGTCCGGAAAATAGAGCGCGACCACATGTTCTCCGGCGAAACGGTTCCACGGACCAATGCCGCCGACTACAAACTGCTCAAGGACAGCAAGACCATTCTCATCGAAAAAGACGAGTACGATGTGTTCGGCGACGGAAAAGTGGTGATCAAGTCCACGCCTGGACACACGCCCGGCCACCTGGCTCTCTTTTTGAAGTTCAAGAAAACCGGCCCCGTGGTTTTGAGCGGCGACCTTTATCATCACCCCGAGGAGCGCACCTTGAACCGGCTGCCGATTAACGAGTTCAACAAGGACCAGACCGCCGCATCGCGAGCGGAGCTGGAGGTGTTCATGAAGAAGACCGGCGCGCAGCTCTGGATTCAGCACGATATCGTCGGCTACGAAAAGCTGAAGAAGGCGCCAGCCTTCTATGAATAGCCTACGCGCCGGTATTTTTCCTCTGCTGGCGATATTGGCCGCCGGCGCCGCGGACGCGCAGATCACCAGCAACCCGCTTCCCGAGCCAATCGTGAAGCGCGGGCTCGCGGTCGAGGTCAAGGATCTGGTCCGCCTGCCCGATACGCGCGGGATGCGCCCCGCCGATCGGGACGTTGTGCCGCCTGGTTGGGCGCGTGTCAGCTACGTTCGCGATCTCCCCGACGGCCGCCGTTTCGCCAACGACTCGCGAGGGATCTTTTATCTGATCGACGCGAAAAACGAGCCGCATGTATATGCGGACCTGGCCGCGATTTTTCCGAACATGGTCACGAACCGGCTGGAAAGCGGCTTCGTCGGTTTCGCCTTTCACCCGGAATTCGCGTCGAACGGCCTCTTTTACACCGTTCATGCGGAAATGGGGCCGAGGAATCCGAAGACGCCGGACTTCATTCCCATCGGCTATGGTTTGAAAGACGCCAGCTACCACAACATCATCACGGAGTGGCGCGCGACCAACCCGGCGGCCGATGTTTTCGAAGGCACGCGCCGTGAACTCCTGCGCGAGGCCCACGTGGTCGCCAACCTGACCCATCCCATGGGGGCGGTCGAATTCAACACGGCGGCGAAACCCGGCGATGCGGATTACGGCTTACTTTACACCAGCGGCAGCGATCATGGGTTCAGCAACGGGGGCGGACCGAACGCGAGCAATCCTTCACAGACGCAGCGGCTGGATTCGATCATGACGGCCATCCTGCGCATCGATCCGCGCAGTCCATCGGTGACGCACGGGCAGAAGGGGCTCGGCGATTACACCATCCCGATGGCCAACAAGTTCGCCGCGGACGGCGATCCCAATACGCTTGGAGAAATCTACGCCTACGGGTTCCGCAACGCCCACCGGCTTTCGTGGGACACCGACGGAACCATGTTCGCCTCCGATATCGGCATGAATCACGTTGAAGAGATCAACATCGTGCGCAACGGCGGCAATTATGGATGGATGAAGCGGGAAGGCTACTTCGAAAACGGCAGGTCCCGCGGGGGCGCGCTCAATGAGCTATATCCGCTTCCGCAGGAGATTCTCGACGGACAGGTGAAGGACGGATTCACGTACCCCGTGGTGGTGTTCGATCACGACGAAGGCCGCGCGGTGACCGATGGCTTCGCCTATCACGGGCGCATCGCTGCGCTGCGGGGTAAGTTTGTGTTCGGCGATGTCCAGTCGGGCCGCGTGTTCGCCTCCGATCTTGCCGCCATGAAAAAAGCCGACGACGGCATTCCGAAGACCGTCGCGCCGGTCGAAGAGATCCAGTTGTATGTGCGCGACGCAAGCGGGCAGCGTGTCGACGTATCGTTCCGCCAGTTGGTTGAGAAGACCATGGGCAAGGATTTGCCTCGCGCCGATCTGCACATTGGCCGCAGCCGCGACGGCGAGCTGTTCCTCACCTCCCGGCAGGACGGCATGATCCGCATGCTGGTCCCCGGCAATAACGCCGCCGGTTCCGCGCCCGCGAACCGTTAAGCCGCCCCCGTCAAAACACCTTGCGGAACGTCAAGTTGATGCGCAGGGAGCCCGTGAGCGGATGCAGCGCATCCTTGAGCGGCGCGATGCCATGGTAGACGAACCGTGCGGGGCCACCCCACACCGCCACGTCGCCATGCTCGACGCGCAGACGCCGGATGGGATCGGAACGGCCGCCGCCGCCCCACAAGAAAGTGGCGGGCACACCGAGAGACACCGAAACGATGGGCGCCCAGGCGTCCTTTTCGTCACGGTCCTGGTGGAGGCCGAGTTTGGAGCCCGCTTCGTAGCGATTGATCAGGCATGCGTCGGGGTCATAGTCCCTGAAGCCCGCTTCGGAGGCGGCGCGCGCCGTCAGGGCGAGGAATGCGGCGGGCATCGACGGCCAGGGCGCGGCCGTTCCGGGGTCCCTGGCCACATAGCGGTAGCCAGTGCGGTCCGACACCCATCCCAGGCGTCCGCAGTTGGTCATCGCCACCGACATCGTATAACCGCCGGGCGTGACCAGGCGGCGGAACGGAGAAATGGACGCGATGCGCTCCACTTCTTCGAGCAGCGTGGGCGCCTCCAATGCGGCGAAGCCGTGCAGCAGGACCGCGCCTTCCTGCAGCTCCAGGCGCGAGGGCATTGCCGGGCCGGCGCCGAACAGAGGCATCATTGGGTTCCTCGCTCCGATCTGCCGCGCAGGCGGTCGATTTCGCGGCGATCGCGTTTGGACAGCTTACCAGGCCGCGACGCCTCGAAATGCGGCAACAGCATTCGTTCGGCGGCTAACTTGCGGCGCAGCTCAAGGCTCGACTCGGTCTCGCGGTACAGCGCCTGAGCGGCCGCGGCAGGTCCGCGCAGTTCGCTCAAGCCCAGAACTTCCACTTGGAACTCCCCGGAATCGTTTTTGACTTTCAGGTGATCGCCGAGGCGGACTTCGCGGGACGCCTTGGCCGGCTGGCCGCCGGCCTCGATTCTTCCAAGATCGCAGGCCCGCGCGGCCAGCGAGCGGGTCTTGAAGAAACGGGCGGCCCACAGCCACTTATCGATCCTGACACGGGTCACGATTCTATTGTGGTATCAGACGGGCGGTCCGCGAAAGCGGTCTGCCGCTCCCGGCACTTGTTTGTCTACACCGCGCGACAGATCGCATTACTACCTGGATGTTCTCGGATTCCGAAAGAATCCGATAGATGAGCAGGGATGAAGTTTCCTGACGCGTGACAATTTCCGAGTAATGCTCGGCGAATGCGGGAACGAGCGGCCAGCGAGCGAAGTGGGAGATCACTCCTATTTTTCGTACTGGAACGTCGAGGGAGTAGATGACTTTTTCCGGGAGTTTGTGACTAAAGGGGCAATCGTTTCATCTGAGCCAACTGACAAACCGTGGGGCCTGTGAGAATTCGGCCTGCGAACGCCAGACGGCCACAGAATTACGTGTGGCGAGACGATCTGAGCATCTACCCAAAGAGCCGGTCTAAGCGTAAAGTTCTGGTGTTACTCCCGCTAACGGCGCAGGCACCGGCAATCCCAACTACTTACTTGACCGACTCAATCATCTGGATCTCTTGCTTCAGCAACGTGTTAACCATGTCCCCAAGCGGAATGCCTTTTTCCGCAGCGCGCTCGGCTAGATAGGTCTGGACGTCGGGGGTCAAATAGATGGGCAAGCGAAGTTCGGCGTTGGGCCGGAAAAACTTGCCTCGTTCGCCTTTGCTGAAGTCATACTCAGGTTTCATGTGTGTTCCTCGTACTCACGGATTTCGGCCCTCGTTGGTCGTCTTGCAGAAATCAAACGAACCCGTCCCGGTTCATCAGTCAACCACTCGAATGTATGGATCACGAGCACGTATTGGCCACCCGCATCCTTTCCCGGCGTAATCCATCGGGCCTCGGTTTCGTTGTGCTCATGGTCAGGGATCGTAACCGCGAGCGGGTCCAGGAATGCGGTTGCGGCGCGCTCAAAATCCAAGCCGTGCTTATTGCGATTGGCGTTCGCCTTCACCGAATCCCATTCAAATTCGTAAAGAAACGCTGCCATCGCTACGCTTCATCTTAGCCTGAACAGGGATAGATCGCGCAAAACGGCGTAGCGTAGATTCTTCCGAACTCGCAGGCCCGCGCGGCCAGGGAGCGGGTCTTGAAGAATCGGGCGGCCCACAGCCACTTACCGATCCTTACACGGCTCACCATTCTATTGTGGTATCAGACGGGCGACCTGCGAAAGCGGGTTGCGGGCGGGCTTCGGTACATCAATGATCCGTCCGTACGGAGCGGGAGTATTGCCACCGCTCCCTCACGGCCGGGGCTCGGTGCCGATTGAATATCGAGAGCACATCGGGCAGGGGCCGCGACTGGATGACCGCACTCGATCGCGGATCGGGACGCAGTAAGATAGACGTTGTCCATGACGATTCCGGAGCAAAGGAGATTCTAATGACAAAGTTCAAACTGGCACACACCGGCCGCCGGCGGCTCGCACTGGCGTTGGGAATCCTGGCGCTGGCGGTCCTCGGGGAACGCTCGGCCTGGACGAACAACGATTCCACGCTGAATTCCGCGGGCCGGCAAAGCCTGCTGGCGGCATACGGGGCCGAGGCCGTTACCTTGGACCGCACTATGAGAGACTTCAAAACTCCGGAGCAATTCGAATGGAAAGCGCGCCCCGCAAGCGCCAGTCAAACGGTGGCGCTGTTTGGCGATTCAACCAAGCCTGGCTTGTATATCCAGCTCCTCAAGCGCGGCCCCGACGACTGGAGCCAGCCGCACTCCCACCCCAATGAACGGTTCATCACCGTCATCGCCGGTACTTTCAAGATCGGCGTCGGGTCCAAGTTCGACAAGGACGCAACCGTTTCCCTCGGGCCAGGCAGCGTGGTCCGGGACATTGCGAACCAGATGCACTTCGACGGAACGGGGCCGGAGGGGGCCACCATCCAGATCATGGGCATGGGTCCGTCCACCAGGAACTAGGCCGAATGGAAGCAGGGCCGCACCGCGCCCGCGGCACACCCGCCCCATCCGCTGCGCGGTTGGTAACCTCGGGTTACTGAGCTCCCGATATCTGCGCGGCCGTCAGCGCGTTCGGCGGAGGCGTCCGCGACATTCCCTTGAGCAGGAACTTCTGCGCGCGGTTCCCAGGGTTCACTTCCGCCGTGTACAGGTTGCCTTTCGAATCCACCGACAGAAGATGAGGCGCCTGAAACTCGCCGGGCTTCGTGCCTTTGGCGCCGAACTGGTACAACACATCAAGCGTCTTGCGATTCAGCACGGCCATGTGTGAATTCCCGAGATCGGAGACGTACAGAAACCGCTGCTGCGCATCCGGCGAGAAGGCGAGCCCCGCCGCCGTACCCTGCGAGGGGACGGTGCGGTTGATAAAGACCTGCGTCACGTACTTCCCTTCGAGCGTGAATACCTGCACGCGCCGGTTCGCGCGGTCGGCGACGTACACCAGATCGTCGTTGGAGATCTTGACGGAGTGGACCGGATTGCCGAATTGCTGCGAACCGGGGCCTTCGGCCGGGAACGGCGGCGGCGCCTGCCCTCGTCCGCCACCTCCACCACCCGGCGCGCCCGCCGGAGGCCCGTTGTCCGGTGCGTTGCCGAAGGCGCCCCACATGCGCTTAAACGCCCCCGTGTCCGCATCCAGCACGATGACACGGCGGTTGCCGTAACCATCGGACACGTACACCTGATTGGTCTTGGCGTGGATGGCCGCGTCGGACGGCCTGTTCAACGCCGATGTGTCCGCATTTCCTTTGCTCTGGCCTTTCCCGGAAAACTCTTTCAGGAACTTTCCCTGAAGCGTGAACTTCAGCAAGAAGTCATCCGTAATGCCGCTGCCGCCGATCCAGACCACGTCCTTGCCGTCCACCGTAATGCCGTGTTCGGTGACAGGCCAGTCGTATCCCTGGGCCGCTCCGCCCCACGCGTTCACGAACTTGCCATTGGCGTCGAACTCCAGCACCGGCGGGGCCGCCCGGCTCTTGAGTTCGTCCTTCACGCTGCGAGGACGGTGCAGGATCCAAACATGGTCGCGTCTATCGACGGTCACCGCGGATACAACGCCCACCACCCAGTCGTTGGGAAGTTTCGGCCATGAGGAATCAACCTCGAAAACGGGCATCTCCTGGGACTGGCCCGAACCCTGGGCCAGTCCGGCGATCCGGCTCAACCCTACGGCGGCGATCACAATCAAGATGAGCGCCGCGAAGCGCACGATTCTGTTCAACATGAGTTCTCCAGTTCAAAGGAATTCCACGGCATTGCCGAGTATACACCCACCCGGTGCTCACGGCGGAGCGCCGCGGCGAAGCGTGCCCTGCCGCGGCAAGGGAGACAATCTTCACTGCCGGTGGCGGAAAGAAACGATCTCCGACTTGCCGACCAGGACCTGGCTCTGCGGCCTGTACCCGCGAGCGGCAAGGCCGGCGACGGTGGCCGCGCGCAGCTCGCTATTGGAGTACGGTGTGTTTGCCAACACCACATGAGGCGTTTCGCAATCTCCCGGACGGAGCTGGGGCTCGAACAATTCGTACAACATGGCCTGGTCGGCGGGGACCACAACCAGGCATGCTCCCCGGCGCACCTCCTCCGCAAGTGCGCGGGCGGCCAACTGCCAGTCCTCGCGTGGGGTGGTGTAAAACCGGACGTTCTGCCAAAGACACACCACGCCGAGCAATACGGTAAGCATAAGGCCGGTGCGTATATTCCGCTCAATGGCTCCCGTGGCCAGGATCGCCAGCGCCGGCACTACCCACACGAATTGCCGCGCGGCGACAAAATAGTCGAATCCCGCATCCGCGCCGAACGCGCACACCGCCGGTATCGCGATCAAGAGAATGAGAAGGCTCTGCGCCCCGGCGCTCCGGCGTGCCGCGACCGTCAAGCCGCACATGATCGCGAGCAGCCCGGCCCCCCAATAGCCTGTCCCGGCCACCTCCCGAAACAACATCAAGGGAGTCCTTGCCGAGGCGAAAAAATGCAGTCCACCCGATTCGATGGTTGCCGTCCATGCGGCCTTCGACCACAAGTAGTACGGAAGAAATGCGAGGACAGCCATCGCGAACGCCGCCGCCCCCCGCCAAGCGGTCCCACGATCGCCCCGGACAACGGACCATATCACGTGCGCAAGGCCGACGAAGACGGCGTACGGCTGCGTAAAGACCGCCGCCAGCAAGACGAGCCAGTAAGCGGCCCACAGCGCTGGTCCAGGTCGTCTTGCGAGGCGTAGATAAGAGTTGCCAAAACCGAAAAGAAGAGCGCCTGTGAATAGACTCGGGCCTCGGTCGCATAGCGCAGGGTCACGGGAAAAGCAGCGAAAACAGCCGCGCTCAGCCAGGGACGTGTGAACCCAAGCTCCGCCGCCAGCAGAGCGACGAGAAAAACAGCGGCACTTCCGAATAGCATCGCGGGCAGGCGAGCCCAGCGCGCGGAGTATCCGGTGATCTTGAGGACCGCTTGCTGCACCAGATAGCCCAGGGGTACCGCGCCGGAATTACGCGGCACGGTGGCGAGCATTTCCGCCGTCGACGTATTGCGAGTTTCCCTCAGTTGCAGAATCTCATCGAGCCACAAAGGCAAGACGCCGGAAAGCGCGCTCGCAATAAGAAAGAAAATTGCCGCCGCGGCCAGTCCGCTTCGGACCGGCGTCATTGCAGGTGGTCCCGAAGGACATGAAAAGCGCTGGTCACTACGAGAGCACGCATGCTTTCTCCCTCGGCGGGCAAGGGACAGCAGCCGTCACCGCGCTGGTGAATCCGTGGGCGGTCATGGCAGCGCGAAGACAAACAGGGAGTTGCCGGAGTTTGGCCGCCGGATCTCCGGGGCCAATGTTGTAGGAATCAGCGTGGACCAGCTGCCTCCGCCCGTCCCCGCCGGGATCGCCACATACTGCTTGCCCTTGGCCAGATATGTGATGGGGAACCCTTGAGCGGAGGTGACCAGGCGTGTCTGCCAAAGGATGTTTCCAGTGGCGGCGTCATATGCATACACGTGACGATCCCAATCTCCGCCGAATACGACGCCGCCGGCGGTGGCGAGCGCGGCCGTATTGGAGGGTGAGGGCGTACGGTGGCGCCACAAGACTTTGCCGGAACTGATGTCCATGGCCAGGAATTCACCCAAGTTGCCGCCGGACGCCGGATGCTTATAGTCTCTGCGCCGCACCGGACCGGTGCCGCCCTTGCCAAGCACCTTCTCCACCTCGCCGAACGTAGCTTTTTCGCAGGTCAAGGCCATGGGAATGTACAAGGCGTTGGTTTGCGGGCTATAGGACATCGCGCGCCAGCTCTTGAAACCCGCGGTGCTCGGACACATGTCCAGCTCCACCCCGATCTTCGGAATTTTTTCGGGCCGGTAGGTGACTTTGCCGGACTCCGGGCCGACCTCAACAATGTTCTGGTAGCCCAGGTCGGTGGCATGGATGAACTTGCCGGTCGCGCGGTCAAGCTGCCAGAGAATGCCCAGCTTACCCATTTTGAAGAGCGACTTGCGCCCTCCAGAATCGATGAGAATGCTCTCGAACACCTCGTCCATGTCCACCGTTTCGCCGGGAAGGTGTTGGTAGTACCACTTCATCTTTCCCGTGTCCGGATCGAGCGCGAGGGTTGAGTTGGTATACAACGCGTCGCCATCCGTACCGCGGACCACTCTGGCCCAGGGCTTGGCCTGCGCGGTGCCCCAATAGATCAGGTTGGTTTCCGCATCGTAGCTGCCGGCGATCCAGGCGTCACTCCCCGCGCGAAATTGCAACGGCAGGTCGCCCCAGGTGTCGCCGCCGGGTTCGCCCGGACGAGCGACGGTGGAGGTACGCCACAGTTCTTTCCCCGTGGCCGCATCGTGCCCGCTGATGAAACAGACATCGTCTTTATACCGGCTGCATCCGGTGATGCCCGCGATCACCTTGCCGCGAACCACGATGGGGCCGGCCGTATATTGATAGCCCAACTTTGAATCGGCGACCGTGGTGTTCCACACCAGCTTCCCGGTTCGCGCATCCAGGGCGATGATGTGCGCGTCGTCGGTCGTTCCAAAAATCTTATCTCCATATATGGCGATGTTCCGCTGGACGCCATTACCGGCGCGCGCGGCGCCGGAGGCGGGGCGATACTCCCAGATCAGGTCGCCCGTCGCGCCGTCCAGCGCTTGAATGACGCCGTGCGGATTCGGCAGGTAGATCACGCCGTCCAGGACCAGCGGCGTCGCTTCCTGCGCGCCGGTGTCTTCCATGGCCCACGACCAGGCGAGTTGGAGCCGCTGAACGTTCTGCTTGCTGATCTGATCGAGCGGACTATAGCCCCACCCGTTGTCGGTACGCCGCCAATTCAGCCAGTCCCCCGGCGCGGGGCTGCGCAGCATGGCCTCGGTCACGGGGCGGAAGTCTTTCACTTGCGCCGCGAGCCAGAGGCTCCCCAGCAAAACCGTGATGGAAATGGAAAAAGCGATGCGTTTGTTCATAGCCTGCTACTCTCTTTCTGATGTAATCGAAAAGTCCACACAACCGAACCGGGCGGCGCGAGATCTTGTAGTCAGGGCCCAGGAAAGCGGCATATTGTGAGTCGACTCAGTTTACTCTATCAAGAAGCGGGAGTCTTGGTCCAACGCCAGATGAGCCTGAAGGGGCAAGGCGTTTCCAACGCCAGATGAGCCTAAAGGCGGGATAGCCGATGCTGTGGATTGATCATCAGCATGAAGAACAGCGAACAGATGAGCCTGGAGCAGATCCGGGCATTTCTGGAAGGCAATGAAGACGTAGAATTTAAGGCGCCGAACCGGAAGGAGCTATACCAGTGGACGCAGGCGACCCTGTGCGCGCAAGGCTATATGAGCTTGCAGCGGAGCGGCAAAGGTATCGTGAAACAGTACATCTCGAAAGTGACCGGGCTGAGCCGTGCGCAGGCAACGCGGTTGATCGGCCAGTACGTGGTCAACGGGATTGTACAAGTCCGGCGAGGCCGTGGAAAGCGGTTTACGGTTTACTACACCCCGGCCGATGTGGCGTTGCTGGCGGAAGTGGACGAGGCGCACGAAACGCTGAGCGGACCAGCTACGCGGAAGATCCTTTACCGGGGCTACTACGAGTTCGCCGACGCCCGTTACGAGCGAATGGCGGATATTTCATCGGCGCACATCTACAACTTGCGGAAGCTGCGCAGCTACCGGGAACGGGTCCTGGTGTTTGCCAAGACCCGACCCGTGCCGATATCGATCGGGGAACGGCGCAAGCCCGAGCCCGGAGGCCGGCCGGGCTACCTGCGAGTGGATACCGTGCACCAAGGAGACCGGGATGGCGTCAAGGGAGTCTATCACATCAACCTGGTGGATGAAGTCACGCAATGGGAGGTGGCGGGCGCGGTGGAACATATCTCGGAAAGCTACTTGGAACCGCTGCTACAGCGCCTTCTGAAGCAGTTCCCGTTCCGTATTCTGGGCTTTCATTCCGACAACGGCAGCGAGTTCATCAATCACTCGGTTGCCCAGATGCTCAACAAGCTGCTGATCGAACAGACCAAATCGCGACCGCGGAAATCCAACGACAACGCCCAGGTGGAATCGAAAAACGGCGCGGTGATTCGCAAGCATATGGGCTTCGATCATATTGCCTCCGAGCATGCCGATCCCATCAACGTCTTCTACGAGGAATACTTTAATCCGCATCTGAATTTTCACCGGCCCTGCGCCGTTCCGGAACTGAAGAAGGACAGCAAGGGTAAGACCGTGCGCACCTATCGCTGGTACGCCACTCCGTGGGAGATTCTGCGGCAACTGCCTGGACTGGCGGGATATTTCAAAGACGGTCTCACCGTGGAGCAAATGGAGCGGCTGGCGGGAGCCGACAGCGACACCGGAGCGGCGGCGAAGATGCGAGCGGCCAAGCGGAAACTGTTCGCCAGTTTCGAACAAAGGCAAATCGCGTGACGCAAACAGGGCTGTGGAAATGCCCGGCTGTGGACGGCGAGGAAAACCAAAAGCAGGTTTTCCACGGCCGCCCACAAGCCCTTGGAAATCGCTCCCGCGATTCCCACATTCCCACAGCCCCGACGATGAGCCGCAGGAAAAGTGGAAATCCAAAACCAGGATTCCCACTTTCCCTCGCTCTGTTTATCCCTCTTCCCAATCAAAACCGAAAGGAATCTCGATCCCAGTCTGCTACCCTCATCTTTAGGCTCATCTCAGGATTGGAAAACGCTTTTGGGCCAACACCAGCAAGGATGTTCCGGAGACGCCTTATGCGGCAGGCAAGATCAAACTCGGTGGAGTGTCGGACCGGATGTTGAGTGAGTTCCCGCACTTCTATGGAGATCTTTCGGCCAACTCGGGGCGAAATTTTCTCGGACGGGATCCCGAATTCGCTGCGAAATTCATAGAGCGTCACGCGGCGAAACTAATGTTCGGCTGCGATTGTAGTTGTCGCGACGGCCACGGCGCGGGGCAGGCCTCCAATCAGCCGTTGATCGCAGGGAAATGCGTGGCGCGCGAGACGCTGACGGTGCTGAAGCAGTTGGCGCCGCCCGCGCTATTCCGGCGGATCACGTGGGAGAACGGGATGAAGCTGTTCAAGATCACAGGTTAGGCGGCGTTTTCCGCAAGACCCAAGTGGTCATGCAGCGCTGATTTTGAACGATGGTCGTCTTCAGCGGGTCCGCCAATTCGCCACCCAAATCTTTCGTGAGGTTGGTGAGCAGCGCCTCGTCGACCAGATAGCGCTCCGAGCCGTCCGGCAATCGAAAGCGGCGTCCCCTCACGCGCTCGACCTGGCTCTCCATCCCGATCGAGGACGCCAGACGGCAGAAAAGAATCCCGCCCGGTTTCAATACCCGCCATGTTGCGCGCAGCATGGCATCAAAGTGATCGTCATCACGTGCGAAATGGAGGACGGCACTGCTGATCACGAAATCGGCAAAGCCGTTTGGAAACGACACTTCCTCGATGCTTTCCAGGCGAAAATTACTTGCCGGGAGTGCCGGCGAAAGTTTCCCGGCAAGGCGTCGAACCCGCTCAACAGCCTGCGGATCTGCATCCACACCATAGACGTCATATCCTTCCCGGAGCAGATAAACCAGGTTGCGCCCCGCGCCGCAACCAAGGTCCAGGATCCGGCCTTCACGCGTACTACGCCCCCGGAGGATTTGGTCAAACAGGTAGATATCGATGTCGCCGAACTGTTCGTGCAGGTTGGACATGTGACCTTGCCGGGCGGGTCCTTTGTCGGTTAGGGCAGCCGCCCCGCCTAAGCCCTGAGCATATCTCGAAAGAGTAGTACTGCGGATGGCGGTGATCAGTCTTGAGCTGCATGTTGTGGATTTGAACCAAACACTCCTTGATCTTGCCTAGCGACGCTTACGCTGCCTTCGAGGATTGCGCCGGAAGGTCGAAGTTGATTGGTCGGGAAGATGAGCCGGCGGCTCCAGGCCGGAAAGTGGATCCGGTGAAGCGGGTCCGGATAGTATTTCCTCGAGGGCGCCGAGGTGAGCATAACGGGACCTGGAAGAAGATCTCGCCAGGTCTCTCGAGCGCCCGTAAAAATCTTCATTGCGGAGATTCAACGCCGCGTCGATACCTGATCGAAATCGACTGTCCCCAAGTTCTTCCGGCACTGGTTGGCCGCGTTCTAGTTCCCCTCATTGGACGAAGCGGCGGTTCGCGGACTAGGCCAGATTGGTGAGATGGCTGATGAAGAAGAGGCACAAACGCCGTAAGTGGAACCGTTCGTTATCCCTTGGACTGCGCCATCACCGGCGCGCCCGCCAGCAGCGAATCTTCAAACCGGTAGTCCGGCTTGGGGGAAGTGGGGTGCCGCAGATACCACTTATAAGTTTCTTTCAGGCCGGTGATGAAATCGGTAGGTTTGAACTTCAGCACACGCTGCGCCTTGGCCGTCACCTGTGTGATGGGCGGCATATCCAGGTACATTCCGTAATACATTTTGGGACCCATCGGGTGGCCGCCCTTGCGCAGTAGGTACTGCCTGGGGATGCGCACGAAGTTGGCGGGCTTGCGGCATATCTTGGCCAGGGCCTCGACGAGTTCCGTCTGCGAAATGGGACGCGCATTAGCGATGTTGAAGGCGTGCCCCACGGCGTTTGGTTCCACCAGCGCGGTCATGGCCGCGCGCACCACGTCCTTCACGTAGACGAATTGCATCAGGCGGCGCCCGTCCCCCGGTACGATAATGGTCCGGCTGGCGCGCATGCGATCCCAGAAGAACGCTTCCCGGTAAATCGGATTGCCGGGGCCGTAAATGAAGGGCGGACGTAGCGTGACCACCGGCAATCCCATGCGCTGGTGCAGGCGGAACAGCGCGCGTTCGCTGGTGGCTTTGTTGCGCGTGTAGAGATCCATCGCGTCGTCCGGGGCCAGCGCGTCGCCTTCGTGGTGATTCAGTCCGTCGCCGTATGCCGCCACGCTCGACATGAAGATGTAGCGTTGCAGGGGACCCTGGATGGCCCGTACCGTGGCTTCCACATGCGCCGCGGTGGTGCCGCGCTGCCAGTCATAAACGTTGTCGAAGACGGCGTCGAACTTCTTACCCGCCAGCGCGGCCTTCATTTGCGCGGCGTTGTTGCGGTCCGCCACAAGGTTCTTCACGCGGCGGCCGTAGCCGTGATTTTCCTGGCGATGCAGCACCGTGACGGAGTGGCCGGCTTCGAGTAGCTCCGGCACCAACATCCGTCCGATAAACTGAGTGCCTCCGATGACCAGACAATGCATGGGCGAATTACGTTTCCCGTGGCCTAGTCGTAGTATTCAAGGCCCAAGTGCGTGATCAGATCCTCGCCGCGCATCCAGCGCAGCGTGTTTTTCAGTTTCATCAACTGGATGAAAATGTCGTGCTCGGGGTACAGGCCCGGAGCCGTCATGGGTGCTTTGAAATAGAACGACAGCCACTCCTGAATGCCGCCCTTCATGCCGGCGCGCTGCGCCAGATCCAGGAACAGCACCAGGTCCAGCACCAGCGGGGCCGCTAGAATGGAATCGCGGCACAGGAAATCCACTTTGATCTGCATCGGATAACCCAGCCATCCGAAGATGTCGATGTTGTCCCAGCCTTCCTTGGAATCGCCGCGCGGCGGGTAATAGTTGATGCGAACGGCGTGGTAAAGGTTCTCGTACAGCTCCGGATACAGCTTCGGCTGTAGGATCTGGTCCAGAACGCTCAGTTTGGTTTCTTCCTTGGTCTTGAACGAACCTGGATCTTCCAACACTTCGCCGTCCCGGTTGCCCAGGATATTGGTGGAAAACCAGCCGTTGATTCCCAGCATGCGCGCCTTAAAGCCGGGCGCCAGCAGCGTCTTCAAGAACGTCTGGCCGGTTTTGAAATCCTTGCCGCAGATGGGGACGCCGCGTTCGCGCGCCAGGCTCAGCAGCGCCGGGACGTCGGTAGTCAGATTCGGCGCGCCATTGGCATGCGGAATGCCCGATTGCAACGCCGCGTATGCGTAGATCTGGCTGGGCGCGATATCCGGGTCATTTTCGCACAAGCCCTTCTCGAATTTTTCGAGCGTGGAATGAACTTCGGCGGGCCTATGGAAGGACTCCGTGGAACCGCACCAGATCATCACCAGACGGTCCGCGCCGGTCGATTCCTTGAACTGCGCGATATCCGCGATCAGTTCCTGCGCCTTGTCCATATTGGATCCCTTGGTTTTCACGTTGGGTCCGTTGATGCGCTTCACGTATTCCTGATCGAACACGGCCTTCATCGGTTTGATCAGTGAAAGCGGCTCCTTGACCTGCTGCAGCAGGGAGGGCTCCAGCACCTTCGCGTTCACGGCCGCTTCATACGCAGTGTCTTCGTAAATGTCCCAGCCGCCGAATACCAGGTCGTCCAAACCCGCCAGCGGAAGGAAGTCTTTGATCTTGGGGGAGCGGTTATCGGTGCGCTTACCCAGGCGGATGGTGGCCATCTGGGTGAGCGATCCCACCGGAAGCCCGGCGCCGAGCTTAATGGCTTCAACTCCCGCCATAAAGGTGGTGGAAACCGCGCCGATGCCGGGAATCAGGATGCCTAATTTCCCTTTTGCGGGCGCAATCTTAACGTTGTCTGTAGCGGGCAACGTGGGTGTACTCCTTGCGACTTGAACTTTTCAGACGCCGTGTTCTTTCGCGGCAGCGTATGGCAGGACCGTGAAGAAACAGCCTATCTCCAGCTATGGTAGCACGCTATACTATCAATCTATGGCGATGAATCGCGCGACCATAGCCGCCGTGCAGGCCCCCGCCGCGCAGGTCATCTCCGTGATGCTGGTGGATGACGAACAACTTGCCTCCGAAGAGTTGGCTTATCAACTCAAGGAATTCCAGGATATTGAGATCATCGCCACCGCCTCCAACGGCCTGGAAGCCCTCAAGCTGATCGAAGATCTGGAGCCCGACCTGGTTTTCATGGACGTGCAGATGCCAGGTCTCGATGGGATGAGCGTCATCCGCAAGCTGCGTGAAAAAGGCGTGCCGCTGCCGCACTTCGTCATGGCCACCGCGTTCGATCAATATGCCGTGGAGGCGTTTCGCCTGGAGGCGCTCGACTACCTGTTGAAGCCCGTGGAGCGGGAGCACCTGACTGCGGCCGTGGAGCGCGCCCGCAAAGCGATCGCCGAAAAACAGCAGCCTGAACTCGCCGCTCCCAAGCCATCCTTGCAGAGGACCAAGCTGCTGGTCCGCAGCAATCAGCGCAACCTGATCGTGGACGCCGCCGACGTGGTCTACGCCACCATCGACGATGGACTGATTACCATCGTCGCCTCCACCGTCGAGGGCCAATCGAACTACCGGACCATCGAGGAGCTGCAATCGAATCTGGATTCCGGCACGTTCTGGCGCGTCCACCGCTCCTACCTGGTGAACATCAACCGGATCAAGGAAGTGATTCCCTGGTTCAAATCCAGCTTCCAGCTCCGCATGGACGACAAGATGCAGACCGAGATCCCGGTGAGCCGAGTGCAGACCAAGCGCCTGCGGGCGCTGCTGAAGCTGTAATTAAGGGGACAGGCTACAACCCGAAACGCGTTGCTCTAGAATGAGCAGATGCGTGGTCCAACCATCCGGGTGGCGTCCCTGGCGGCGTTGTTGCTGCTGCTCGCCGTGTTTCACTTGACCACCATCCGCAATGGCCACGGCTGGGGAGACGACTTCGCGCAGTATCTTCACCACGCCAAGAACATAGCGCTCGGGCTTCCCTGTTCCGAAACCGGCTACATTTTGAACCCCTTTCAGCGGTCGTTGGCGCCCGCTGCTTACCCCCCCTTGGCGCCCCTTCTCATGGCACCCGTCTATCGCTATGCCCGCCTATCTTTTCCCGCGTTCAAAGCCGAAATGGTGATGTTCCTCTTGCTCGCTCTCGCACTCATCTGGTCGTTCTTCCGGCCGCGGCTTGGTCCAGGACGCAGCCTGCTGGTGGTAGCCCTGGTCGGATTCAATCCTTTCGTCTGGGAGTTCAAGAATAGTATTGCCCCGAATTTTCTATTCCTCGCGCTGACCTACCTGAGTCTTCAACTCCTGCACACGCTTCATGACGCGGGAGCGTGGCGTGCGCCCTTGCTCGGCGTTTCGATCTTTCTTGCCTGCGCCACCCGCAGCTTGGGGATCGTCCTGTTGCCCGCCGCTATGTTGTATGAGTATCGGCGTCACCGGCGCATTCCGGCCCGCGGCGCGGTCGCGCTGAGTTTGGCGGCGCTCCTGATCCTTCTGCAAAACCTCGCCCTTCCCGTCGAAGACAGTTATCTGTCGGAGCTTCGCGCCACTTTCACCGCCCGCACGCCGCTGGCTAACGCGTGGGAGTACTTTAGGGAAGCCAGCGCGATTTGGGGAAACGCGTACTCTCGGGGTGCCGCCGTGGCGCTGTTTCTGGCCTCCTTCGCGTGGGCCGCCGTGGGGTGGTGGAAGGACCGGCGCAACGTCACCGCGCTGGAATGCTTTCTGCCCTTTTATATCGCGGCGATCCTGTGCTGGCCCTCCACGCAGGGATTGCGCTAGCTGCTGCCGCTCTTCCCCGCCTTCTTCGCCTATTTGGCGCTCGCTTCGCCGCCGCGTCTGCTGGCCGCCGTAACCGCACTGGCCGCGGTGAGCTACACCGCTAATTACTCGCGCCAGGAATATGGTCCGGAAACCAGCGGCATCCTGAGCCGCGAGTTCTTTCCTTGATCGCCGGCCGCGCCGCGGCGACGTACAATGACGGCGCCGCCAAGGACCATTTGGCGGAGTTCATCCGGAACGCGCGCGTCACCCACATCGTTGTGGCACATCTGGCGAGCCCGGACTTCCAGTCCGACCGCAGCGTCCTCGATCCCTTCGTGCAGGAAAACCGGAACATGTTTACGGAAATCTACGCGAATCCTGCCTTCGTCGTCTACAAAGTGATCCCGCTTGCGGACCGCGATTCCGCTCCCGTGGCCCCGGCCCGCTGACGCCCCAGCCTAATACCCTGTCTCAATCACCACCACCCGTGGCCGGTTCGCTTCTCCGAAATTAGAATCCGCCACCACCAGCTTGCCGTCGTTCGAAAGGCACGCCCGGGGCGTCGACCAGTAGGACTTGGCTTCTTCCCCGGTCAACTGCATGCTCCGGTGTTTCGCCAAGCGCCGGATTTCCGCGCCGTTATCTTTGATCACCAGGATCTCCGCCAGGTGTGCCGTCTGCCGTACCGGCGTCAGATCCGTCGCGCTCCGCTGGAAGCCCGATCCTCCATAGGTTGTCGATACCACACACATGTCCCTGTTCTTGGCGCACCCGAAATGAAAATCCGTCCATACATCCCCGGACGCGCATCGGAACAGCGTCATCAGTCTTTTCATTCCTCCGCCCAACTCCACTGCCGTGAGCAGATTCGGACCCTTGTTCAACTGCAGGCTCAATACGCCCAGTGAGCATGGGCTGGCTGTATCCATGTACCCCATCACATATTGCGTTCCGCCGGCGTCCTCGAACGTGTCGTTATGCTCTCCCACGTAGCAACGTTCGTCAGGATCGCACACGCCGTCGAGGTTACCGCCCTGATCCAGTCTTTCCGGCCCCAGAAACTCGAAGTCCAACCGGCCCGCCGCCTAGTTCACCGAGAAAATACCCATGGCCGGCTTCTTTGTTAGCGTCCGCTTTGGTCACGGGGACCGGCGGCCCGCCCGACGCCGCGACGCGCGAAAGTCCCGCGCTGCCTCCGAACAGGATCACGCCGTCGCGGTTCCAGGTCCCGCTCACGGCAGCGCCGAAACCCGCGACGTCGGCATCGCACAGGTTCACAGTTCCGCCACCCGCCAGCTCGATTCGCTTCAACTTGCCATCGGCGAAGAACGCGATGGACTTGCTGTCCGGCGACCAGAACGGTAAGTTGCCGCCCTCGGTACCCGGCAACGGCCGGGCGGCCAGCGAATCGAGCGGCCGCAGCCACAGCGCACTTTGCCCGCTGCCGGGCGCCGCGCCAAAAACCAGGTAGCGCCCATCGGGGGAAAGGGCGGAGGATGCGAAGATGCCGGTGAACATGGTCCCCGGCGGCGCTTCCACGGTGAAACGCGTGGTGATGGCCGCAGGCGTGGGGCGCGTGATGAAATACCCGGCTGTTCCCGCAGTGGCCAGCAGGCAGAGCGCCGCGATGGCAAGCCAGATCCAGAAGCGGCGCCCGCGCGCGGGTTGCGGCGGCACCGGCTGCTGCGGAAGTGCCGCGGATTGCGAGGCAGCGCTCGCCGATGAGGGCTGTTCTCGCGGATGACCCGCGTCATCCGCATCAGTGAGCCACTGCAACGCCCGCTTCAAATCGCGCGCCGTCTGAAAGCGTTCCTCCGGATCTTTGGCGAGGCACGTTTCCACAAGACGGTTCAGCGCCGGGGGTTCGATGGGCGCCGGCTTCGCCGACATGATTGCGGCGATCATGCTCGCGCCGGATTTCCCTTCAAATGCGCGCTTGCCCGCGACGATCTCATACAACACGCAGCCGAAGGAGAAAATGTCGGAGCGCTCATCGGACTCCTCACCCTCCAACTGCTCCGGCGGCATGTACTGGAGCGTGCCCAGGATGATGTCCTTTTCGGTCAGTGCTGCGGTCAGGGTTTCGGCTTCGCCCGCGTTGCCCGACTCCTTTTCCACGGCCTTCTTCTGAAATTTCGCCAAGCCGAAATCGAGCAGCTTCACCATGGGCTGCGCGCCGGCGGGGTGCGTGACCATGATGTTGGCCGGTTTCAGGTCGCGATGCGTGAGCGATTTGCGATGCGCGTGATCCAGCGCATCGGCGATCTGCCGCGCGAAGCGGAGTGCGTCGGCGAGCGGCAGCGGGCCTTTGATGGGAGCGCCGTCCACGAATTCCATCACCAGGTAATCCGGGCCGACGTCATAAAGCTGGCAGATGTTGGAGTGGTTCAGCGCGGCCACGGCGCGGGCTTCGCGCTGGAAACGCTCGCCGAACTTCTTGTGGGAAGTCTTGATGGCGACGAAGCGGTTCAGGCGCGTGTCGCGGGCTTTGTAGACCTCGCCCATGCCTCAGCGGCCGAGAAGCGAGAGAATCTCGTACGGGCCCAGAAGCTCACCGATGGACAGTGGCATAACCTTGTGTGATTGTACACAAATAAGGGGACAGGTTACTCAAAATCGCCGATCTCCGCGACAACCGGCATGGCGATTTCAGGAGTTTCTCGGGGAGATCGGCGATTGAGTAGCCTGTCCCCTTATTTGCTGCCCCTTATTTGCTGCCACTGGCTGCTAAACCAGGAAGGCATGAGACCAGATCGGTTGAAACGAATCACCGTGGAAGAAGGCAAATGCGGAGGACGTCCGTGCCTTCGCGGCTTCCGAATTCGTGTCACCGACGTGCTTGAGCTCTTAGGTAACGGTGCGTCGGTGGACGAAATCCTTGCCGACTATCCTTTCCTGGAGCGTGAGGACATCCTCGCGGCCATCGATTACGCAGCCCACCAGGCAGACCACGCCGTTTTGCAGACCTCGTGAAGTTTCTGGTCGACAACCAGCTTCCAGTTGCTTTGGCGCGATTTCTTGCTGCTCGCGGC
>SHUD01000043.1 GCA_009697505.1 Bryobacterales bacterium | reverse complement strand
AAGCAACTGCTCCGCGCTGCGAAAGCCAGATCGCTGGACACTCTCGAACAGGCCGTCGCCCAAGCCCTGGCCGCCGTTACTCCCCAAAACGCACAAGCCTGCTTCCGCCACTGCGGCTATGGTTCATGAATACTCTGAAACTGGTCTAATTAATCCGAACTCTTGGCGGCGGGCGCCTTATTTTCAGACTTCTTGGTTTCAGACGCCTTGGTTTCCGACTTCGACTCGGTGGACTTCGCGTCACTGCTTTTGGAATCTTGGGCCTTGGAATCGGATGCGGCGGGTTTGGATTCCCCGGATGATTCGCTGGACTGCGAATCCGGCGACTTGGAGCCACTCTTGGCGTAGTCGGTCACGTACCAGCCAGTTCCTTTGAGCTGAAAAGTAGGCGCCGAGAGCAGGCGCTCCACGGGCCCACCACAGTTTTCATGCTCCGTGAGCGGCGAGTCGGAGAACTTCCGGATCACCTCGAAGGTCTTGTCACACTTCGAGCAGCGGTATTCGTACAGGGGCATGGCTCAAACTAATCTTGTCAACTTAATCCGCGGGCAAAGCTTTGAGCGCGCGATTCAGCAGCTCGTCGGTGGTGGACTTCTTGGCTTCTTCCGGCAACGGCTCCGGCAGATTATCGTCGATTGCGGCATCGGCCACGGACGCCAAGACATCAGCCTGCAGGATATTCGGCGTGACGCCGTTATCCTGGATGGACTTCCCATCCGGAGAATAGTACTTCGCGAAGGAAAGAATCACGGCACTGCCATCGTTCAGACTGACCACACTACGCACAGCGGCATCGCCGTAGGTCCGTTCCCCCACCACCTGCGCGCGTTTGGAGTGCAGCAGGGACGCCGCGGCAATTTCGCCACCGCCAGCGGTTGAGCGGTTCACGATCACCGCCAAAGGGAGTTTGGTAACCACCTTGGACGATTGCGCCGGGAACTCCTGCTTGCCGGATTTCTGTCCCTGCGTGTAAGTGATCAGGCCGGACTCCTGGAACAGATTTGCCAGCGCGATTCCTTCTTCGGGAGAGCCCGTGGAGCAATGCCGCAAGTCCAGGACCAGTTTCTTGGCGCCCTGCTTTTCCAGAGCGGCAATCTGCGTGGCGACGTCTTTCACGCGGCCCGGCTGCAAACCCTGCACTTGAATGATACCGGTGGATCCCTGCAACTTCCCGGTCACCGCGGGATAAGCGACGGCGGCGCGAATCACGCTCATTTTTTGCGCTTCCGTGCGCTGCAGGCGGAGCACGCTGAACTCGACGGCCGAGCCGGCATCACCCTGCAGCAATTGCTCGGCAAAGGCCAGCGGCATGTCGCGCGTGGATACGTTGTTAATGGACTCGATCACGTCTCCGGTGGCAAATCCGGCTTTGGCGGCGGGAGATCCGGGAACCGCGTCCTCCACGGCCATGTAACCGAAACGCTTGGCGAGAACCAGGCCCACGTCGGCTTTCTTGGCTTCCCTGCCCTTGAGATACTGCTTGTACTGATCGGCGCTCAGGTAGCTGGCGTGGGGGTCAAGAGCTTCCAGCATGCCGTTGATCGCGCCCGCCGTCACGGCTTTCATGTCGGGCTCTTCGACGTAGTCGGCTTTAATCCGCGACAGAACTTCGCTATAGACGCTGAGGTTGGTGTACGGGGAGTCCGGCGAAGCGCTCCGGCCCACGGCCCCGAACAGCAGCAAGGCCACCACGGCGGACGAAAAAGCCACCACCACGTATTGAAAACGGCGATTCATAAGGAGGACCAGCCCACCTTTCCTGGCTTACACAATATCAAGCTCCAGAATACCAGCTTAAGAATACCAAAACCGGCATCATAACTGAATGGATGGAAGGTAGCGCCTGAAAGGTGCGTTGAAGAAAAACAGCGATTGCTGTTCACTTCGAGTAGGCCGTTGACGTATCGCGAAACCATCGGGAGCGACCGAACTCCGCGCGCTCAAGAATCTGATCTTTGAAGTTGACCTCATTCATGGGTCCCCTTTTGAGGCAGGCGCTATAATCGTAGCAGAGGGAGGAACCATCCCGGTGTTGGACGAATTCCAAATCAATCAGGTGTGGGAGAACATGCTTGCGGCAGAGGCTCGTTCCCTCTACTTCGGTGATCTGGCCGCTCGCTACACGCGACGCAAGCAATGGATCACGGGAGCATCGTTTTTCTTAGCTTCTGGCGCGGCTGCAACCGTGGTCGCAAGGGCATCCGAATGGGTTCCTGGGATCTTGGCGCTCTCTGTAGCTTTGGCCAATGCATACTCCATGGCCGTTAATCTTGATCGAAAGACCAAGACCATGTCTACACTTCACGCATCGTGGAACCGCATCGGTGCGGATTATGGCCGCCTCTGGAGCCATACGTACTCCGACGATGCCGAGGAACAAATGTACGAGATCGTCGAAAGGGCGAGAGAAGCCTCGGAACTGGCCACCACTGAAGCGCCCAATGATCAGAAGCTCCTAGGCAAGTGGCAGGACCGAGTATTTGCTCTGCACAATCTGACGGGTCAGCATGGATAAGCCCGAATCCAGGCTCGCGAAGAACTGACCTCCCATGCCGAAGCCAGCCCCGCCGCCTCCCAAGCCACCTCCGCCTCCGCCCACAAAGAAGGGCAGTTAAAACCGTCAACGCACCTTTCAGGCACTACCGGATGGAACTTTACCTGCTGCGCCACGGGATCGCCGAAGACCGCGCGGCCAGCGGCCGCGATGCCGACCGCCGGCTGACGGAGGAAGGCCGGGACAAACTCCGCCGGGTGCTGGAGCGCGCGCATGCCGCCGGTGTGCGGCCGTCCCTGATCCTGACCAGTCCTTATAGAAGGGCCTTGGAGACCGCCGAGATTGCCGCCCACGAGCTGGGCTATGAAGGCAAACTGTCGCGGACGCCTGCCCTGACCCCGGATTCTTCGCCGGAAAGCGTTTGGGAGGCCGTGCGGGAACATCGTGATGAAGACGCGATACTCTTGGCCGGCCATGAACCGTTGTTCTCAGCGACGGTCGCGTACCTGCTGGGCTCAACCCGCGCCATGGTGCACTTCCGCAAGGGAGGGCTTGCGCGTATCGATGTGGAGGGCTTCGGAACGGCGCCCGCCGGCGTGCTGCACTGGATGTTGACCGCGACACTCGCGTGATACGCTGAGGTTTCATGCCGGAAGACGCACCGCAAGTGAAGTTAGACGCAGGCCCTGGCTTCACGCGCCTGGTGGAAATCATGGCGCGGCTGCGGGCGCCGGGCGGCTGCCCCTGGGATCGCGAGCAGACCTTCGACACCATCAAACCGTATCTGCTCGAAGAGACTTATGAAGTCCTGGACGCGATCGACGCGCGGGACTGGCAGGAACTGGCGGATGAACTGGGCGATCTGTTGTTGCAGGTCGTGTTTTTCTCGCAGATGGCGGCCGAGCAGGGATATTTCGACGTCTCCGATTCGATCGCGGCGATCAACAGCAAATTGATCCGCCGGCATCCGCATGTTTTTGGAGACGGCGACGCGAAGACGGCCGGCGAAGTCGTGCGCCGCTGGGATGAAATCAAGGCTACGGAAAAGGAGCGGCCGAAAGGGCTGTTGGCGGGCGTCCCCCGTTCCCTGCCCTCCCTCGTCGAAGCACAAAAGATTGCGGCGAAAGCAGCCGGCGCGGGATTCGATTGGGAAAATATCGACCAGGTCTTCGACAAGATGCGGGAGGAGTTGGGCGAGCTTGCTGCTGCTCGCGCGGATGGCGCGCAAGAGAAGATCGAAGACGAAATCGGCGACCTGCTCTTCGTTCTGGTCAACGTGGCGCGCTTCTTAAAGGTTGATCCCGAGCAAGCGCTGCGCAAGACCAACGCCAAGTTCCGGCGGCGCTTCGCGCACGTGGAAGAGGGTCTCGGCGCGCAAGGCAAGCCGCTGGAAGGAGCCACCATCGAAGAGATGGAAACGCTGTGGCAGGCGGCGAAACAAAGCGGCTTATGACCAGCATCCGCCCGCTCGCCGGCCGCCACGAATATGCCGATGCCGTCAGTCTCCAGCGCATCATCTGGGGATGGACGGATCTTGACATTCTGCCCGTGCGTTTTTTCGTGGTTGCCAGCGGCATCGGCGGGCAGTTGTTGGGCGCCTTCGACGACGGTTTCCTGTGCGGATTTTGCCTGTCGATTCCGGGCGTTAAGCCGGATGGCTCCGTGTATCTGCACAGCCACATGCTGGGAGTACTTCCGGAGTATCGCAACACGGGAGTGGGGCTGCAGTTGAAACTTGCCCAAAAGGAAGACGCGTTGGCGCGCGGCATTCCTCGCGTGGAGTGGACTTTCGATCCGCTGGATCTCAAGAACGCCTACTTCAATATTGAAAAACTCGGCGTCGTGGTGCGCGCCTATGCTCCCAACCATTACGGCGTGACGACGAGCCGCCTGCAAGCCGGATTGCCCACCGACCGCTGCATCGCCGACTGGGATCTGACGCGCAAGAAGCGGCCGCCGATTGAGGTCGCCGCGCGGATACCGGTCCCGTCTGAAATCGCGCGCTTGAAGCGAACCGATCCCAACGAGGCACGGGAGGTTCAGCAACGGGTGGGACGATTGTTCCAGGAGTATCTGGCGAACGGCCTGCTTGCCACGGGATTTGAACGCACCGCGGATTTCGGGACTTACCTTTTCACGTCATGCCCTTCCAAATAGAGCGAATCGTGGTGCGGCAGATCCGCATGCCGCTGGTGCATTTCTTCGAGACCAGCTTCAGCCGCACCTATGAGCGAGACATCGTGCTGGTCGAAGTCATCTCCGATGGGCTCTCCGGCTGGGGCGAGGTCACGGCGGGCGAGCGTCCCTTCTACAACGAGGAATGGACGGGCTCGGTGTGGCCGTTGCTTCTTGAATATATCGGCCCGCGCGTGATTCGTCATGGTTTCGAAAGCGCCACCGAAGTGTACGACCGCACGGCCCACATCCGGGGCCACTTCATGGCGCGCGGCGGCGTGGAAGCCGCCGCCTGGGATTTGGAAGCACGGCGCGCGGGGAAATCACTCGCCCAGCACATCGGAGGCGGCGCACGTACGGAGATTCCCTGCGGCGTGTCCATCGGAATTCAGGATTCGGTCGAACAACTGATCGAGAAGATCCGCAGCGAGGTCGACGCCGGCTATCAGCGCATCAAGATCAAGATCAAACCGGGGTGGGATATCGACGTGGTCCGGCGAGTGCGCGAAGTGTTTCCGGATATCCCGCTCATGGCCGACGCAAATTCCGCCTACACGTTGCAGGACGCTGGGCATTTGAAGCAGCTCGACGAGTTCAAACTGATGATGATCGAACAGCCACTGGCGCACGATGAGATTGTGGATCACGCCATCCTGCAAGCGCGCATCGAGACCCCGATCTGTCTTGACGAATGCATCCGGACGCCGCACCACGCCGAGCAGGCGATCGCGCTCAAGGCCGGCCGGATTCTGAATATCAAACTGGGGCGCGTCGGCGGGTTTCACGCCGCCCGGCAAATTCACGAGTTCGCGCACGCGCACAAGATCCCGATGTGGTGCGGAGGAATGCTCGAATCCGGCATCGGCCGCGCGCACAACATCGCCCTTGCCACGCTGCCCGGGTTCACCTTGCCCGGTGATGTCTCGGCCAGCAAGCGCTATTGGAAGCGCGACATCATCGTACCGCCGGTCGAAGTGTCTGCTTCGGGTACGATCGCGGTCCCCACCGGCCCGGGATTCGGTTTCGAATTGGATCGTGATTACCTCAAGACCGTCACAGTGCGGGAGGAAACGGTCTCTTGAACTCCGGTGGTTTCCTGGCGCTGCTGCGCGCCAACCGCAACTACCGCTACATGTGGCTCGGTCAAGTAGTCAGCGAGGCCGGCGACAACTTCAATAACATCGCGGTCTTCAGTCTGGCGCTGGCGAATACGGGTTCGGGGTTGGTGGTCGCGGGTGTCCTGCTATCGCGCGCGGTGTCCATGCTGCCGGCGGGACCGATTGCGGGCGTGCTGCTCGACCGCATGGACCGGCGCCGCATCATGATCCTGAGCGATCTGGTGCGCGCCGTGGTGGCGCTGTGCTTCATCGCCGCGATTCCGGCGGAGCGCGGGTGGCTGCTGTATTTATTGAGCGGCCTGCTGATGTTTGCTTCGCCGTTGTTTACCAGCGGCCGGTCGGCGATTCTTCCCTCGATTACCACGCGGGACGAACTGCACACGGCCAACGCGTTAACTCAACTTACGCAATGGACAGCGCTCGCCGTGGGCTCGTTCCTGGGAGGGGTGGCGGTGCTCGGCGGCTACCGCTCGGCGTTTCTATTTAACGCGGCCTCCTTCGTGTTCTCGGCGTTTTGCATCCGCAAGCTGAGCCTCCCGGAGGGGTTCCGCCCGAAGAAAATCGAGGAGCCGGATCGCGGTCTCACCGAGGACCGGGTTCTGCGGCCCTGGCGCGATTACGTCGCTGGACTGCGCTACATGCGCGCGACGCCTTTACTCTTCGGCATCGCACTCCTCAACGTGGGATGGGCCAGTGGCGGTGGCGCGAGCCAGATTTTACTCAGCTTATTTGGAGACGTGGTGTTCCAGCGCGGGCCTGTCGGGATCGGCACGATTTGGAGCGCGGCGGGCATCGGCTTGCTCATCGGATCAATCGTCGCGCACCGGCTGTTCCCGCGCCTGAGCTACCGGGCTTACAAGATTACGGTCTCGCTTTGCTATGTGGTGCATGGCGGCTCCTTTCTGCTTTTCAGTTGGTCGCGCTCCTTCGCGGCGGCGGTGTTCTTCGTGGGGCTATCGCGCGCGGCGGCGGGTGTGAGCGGCGTATGCAACTCATCGCAACTTCTGCGCCACGTGGCTAACGAATATCGCGGCCGCGTGTTCTCGACTTTCGAAACCTGGACCTGGATCATGATGATGATCTCGATGAGCGCGGCCGGTTGGGCGTCGGATCACGTGAGCCCGCGCATCATCGGCACCGTCGCCGGACTGTGCAGCGCGTCCACGGCGCTGTGGTGGGCGTGGGCCAGCGCCGCCGGCAGGTTGCCGGAACCGGCGCTCGAGGGCGTCGAGCCCGATGAGGTCGAAGTACACGGCGAACCCACCGTATAAACCCGGACGCATGATGCCCGCCGCATAATAGGTATACATGTCCTCTCTTGACGGGCGTCTCGACGGGCGCGTCATCCTGGTCACCGGCGCTGCGAAGCGTATCGGCCGCAGCATCGCCTTGCGTCTGGCGAAAGAAGGCGCGCGCGTAGCGATCCACTACAGCGAATCCGCGAAGGAAGCTCTGGCCACCGCCGCCGAGTGCGGCAACGCACCGGTATTTCGCGCGGACCTGAGCCAGGTCAGCGAAATCGAGCGCCTGTTTTTCGAGGTGGAGCAGCATTTCGGACGCATTGACGGATTGGTGAACAATGCCGCGCGCTTCACGCGCATCGATCCGCTGGAGGTGACCGAGGCCGATTGGGACTACGTCCACGACATCAATTTGAAAGGCACGTTCTTCTGTTGCCAGCAAGCAGCGTTGCGGATGATGGCGGGCGAGGGTGGACGAATCGTCAATCTAAGTTCACTGGGTGGCCTGCGGCCGTGGGCTCAGCACGCGCACTACTGCGCATCCAAAGCCGGAGTCATCATGTTGACACGTGCGCTCGCCGTTGCGTTTGCTCCCAAGGTGACCGTCAATTCCGTGGCTCCAGGAGTCATCCCGTTCGATGGTCACGACGAGCGGATCGAGCGACTTATCGCTGCTACTCCGGCTAAACGCGCGGGCACGGGCGACGAAATCGCCGATGCGGTGCTGTACTTTCTGACGGCCTCGAACTTTGTTACCGGACAAGTTCTCGCCGTCGATGGCGGACTGAGCCAGCGCTAGAGGGGCTCTACTCGTAATCTTCGGGATACGCCCGGCGCTGTTCTTCGGCAATCTCCATCGCCTTGCCAATCTGGATCAGCGGTCCTTTGCCGATGCCCGGGCAGTAGCGCGCGGTCCGCGTCCATGCCGCTTCTTTCTCGACCAGCTCGGGCCAGAACGGAAACGTGCGGCATTGGGTCGGCTTGGCCGGATGGATGCCGCAACCACCGCCCTCCAGAAAGGGGCATTGCTTATCGGGCGGCTTGCGAAAACGCCGCTGGTGGCGCGTGCGGTAAATATATTTCGCCTCGAAAGCCTCCTGGCTCAGGTGGACGAACTTCGCCGCGCGTGTCACATCCTCTTCGCTCAGATAGACGAAACCAGTCTGGTCGCAACAATTCGTGCAGCCCTTCTGGCACGTGAAGCGGACGGCCCGCATCATCGCGCCTCGAGGTCGCTGACCACGAAGCGGATCACGCTCTCGAGCAATGCGGCGCGGGGGTAGCGTCCCTGATCGGCCATGCCGCGGACCGCGGCGTCGGTGGCCTTATCGAACGGCAGCGCCACGGCAAGGTGGTCGGCCAGCGCCGCGCCGAGGACGGTAGAACCAGGCAATATGGCATCGTTATACGCCAACTGGCTGTCCTGACGGGGCGCGAGATACGACATCAGCCGCCAGCTTTCCTGCAAAGCTTTGGACGTATGCGCGCGATCGGAGACCGCCGGCAGCAAGTAACTCGGCACCACCGGATTAGGATGCGCGGCCAGGAATGCTTGGCGCACTTCCTTCTTCAAGCTCTTGAAGGCGGTGGAAACGTCGCCCGTGCACTGGCCCAACTTGAAGCGGTTGATCCAGGCTTCGGCCTGTTTCGGCAGGATGTCCGCGATGGGCGACCCGCCGATGGCACCGGCAATGGAAACAAACGCCGCAACCGCGTCTTTCGTTTCCGGATGCAGGGCCAGCGCGGTCTGCACGTCCGGCGCTCCCTTGCTGTAACCGGCCACGATGTACTTGCGCTTGTCAGTGAGCATCTGGCCCGCCAGGTACTGCGCGATCGCCGCGCCGTTGGCTTCCGAAGAATCGTTGGGCGGAACCCAGGTGTCGATGGTGAGATTGTGCTGGCTCTTCAGATGGTCCAGGGCATCGCCGAACGCGGGCGCTGCGGAAGACGCGCACGCGCTGAAGAATCCGGGCACCAGCAGCACGCGGTAGGTGGTCGCGATTACTTGCAGATCCACGCGGGCCTGCGGCGCGGTCTCCAGGAGTTGATTGCACGCCGGCCAATCTCCAGTATCCGGATTCTCGTTCTCGCGCACCGAACAAAACAGATTCGCAAACTTGACGTTCGCCGCTCCGCTCGCCGCCGCGGCCACCGCCGCATCCGGCATCAAATGGATCACCAGAAGACGCCCGTCGGAATGGAACGTGCCTCCGGTGGCGGTGCGGGCTTCCTTGGAAGGCTGCGACGGGTTGACATAGGAAAGCTTGGCCACCAGACCGGTCTCGTCGAGACTCCGGCCGACGAATTCGCGCTCATCGTCAATATTGGGATCGATCTTGTGCGTCACGCCGTTGTTGCGGTTGTCGCGGTCAAAGCCGATATCGTGCGTGGCGGCGCCCACCCAGAACTCCTGGCCCTCCACCTGGAACGGCGCTTTCCACAGGCGCAAATGATGGCGCGCCGCGATGACCTGGATCGGCACCGCGTGCGCGAGCCCATAATCCTGCACGCGGCCGAACAACATCAACTCGCTCATGGGCAATTCCACGTAGGCCTGCTTAGTGAGCGTGGAAAGAATGGTGTGGATGACCGCATCTTTCTTTTCGCGATCCACCTTGACCCACCCGGCGGCCTGGAACGCGCGCAGGATTTTCTGCTCGCCGCCGACGATGACAAAGTTCGTGTTGTCGCCGGCGTTGCCCTGCGCGTCGTTGATACGGCGCGGGAACCGGTCGACCATCTCCGTGGTGACTTCGGGCAGCCTAATATTGGCGGGAAGCGCACCCGGGACCGGCCCACGAGAGGCGAATTCAACCTTGACGCGGAAATTGCCCACGGGCTGGTCCGTGTTCGCCTTGTTGACGCCAAGAAAAAGCCGGCCTGCGCGAGGAATCTGCACCTGGCGGCCGGCGCCGATCAGGAACGGGACCGCGGCGTCACTCGATCCGACGCGTCCGATGACGGCGCCCTGGCCCGCTTCGTTCACCGGATAGCTCTTAATCAAATCGCGGAAGCCGCGTGGGGCGCCCTGCGGCCCAGCGGTTCGTCCCTGCCCTATTGTCAAGGTACCCGTCGCGGTGAATTGAACCGAATCACCGGCGCGCACATCGATGCCGGTATCCACCCAGGCTTCCCGGGCGGAGACGTCCAGTTCCTTCGTGGGCTCTTTCGCGGGTTCTTTCGCCGGCTCCGGGCTGGTCAGTGCCAGAGCGCCGAAGCAAAGCAGAAACGCACACCATCTCATGTGAAATATTGTACGCCCTCGGCTAGAATGAGGGTGTTACTTTGTCTGGTGACGGCCAGGAGGCTCGCGTGAAGTATCGTTTGCTTTTCATCGCCCTACTTGTTCCCATCACGGTCTATTCCCAGAAGAGACCCGCGAAACAGACGGAAGTCAAAGTCCAGCGGACCTCGCTTTCCCGCGAACAGGAAATGCAACTCGGCAAAGAAGCCGCCGCGCAGGTGGAGCGCGAGATGGAAGTGGTAAAGAGCGCCGATGTGGAAGCGTGGTTGAACCAGATCGGGCAGCAACTCGCCAAGACCCCGCAGGCCAACGCCTATCCGTATTACTTCAAGCTGGTCAACGAAGATTCGATCAACGCTTTTGCCTTGCCCGGCGGGCCCATGTTTGTGCACACGGGTCTGATCAAAGCCGCCGACAACGAAGGCGAAGTGGCCGGCGTGCTGGCGCATGAGATGTCTCACGTGGCTCTGCGCCACGGCGCCGCGCAGTTATCCAAGCAGCAGACCTGGGGGAGCATTTTCGGAGCCATCGGGGCATTGGGGGGCGCGCTGGGCAATGGCGGCCAGTGTACGATGTGGTGCCAAGCGGTTCGGATGGGCGCCGGACTGGGCGGCAACTCCGTGCTGATGAAGTTTTCGCGCGGTTATGAACGTGATTCCGATTTGAATGGTGCGCGCATGATGGCAGCGGCAGGCTACAACCCGATCGAGCTGGGCAACTTCTTCCAGAAACTGGAAGCCAAGCAAGGAACCGCGGGGGAACCCAAAGGTTTGCAAGCGTGGTTTTCTTCGCATCCGGCCGCGGGAAACCGCGTCGCCTACGTTTCCGAGGACATTCAGTTCTACCCGAAGGCTTCCTACACCACCTCCACCGGCAACTTCTCCCGCGTGAGACAGATGGTGGCTTCGCTGCCACCGCCGAAGCTGAAGCCGGCCGCTTTGATGCAAGAGGCGCAGGGCGGCACTCCCCGCAACGGACTGCCGCAGGGGCTCAAGGATTACCGCGCGCGCGGGTTTGCCATCGCCTATCCGGCAAGCTGGCAAGCCGGCCAGCCGCAAGGCGGCGGCAGCCTGTACCTGGTTCCCCAGGGCGGCGTGAAACAAGACTAGAACAACGGCGTGGAACTGCTGACCGGCGCCATGATCGACTATTACATCCCGCAGAATGGCGCGGCGAATCTCGAGGGCACCAGCAACGAATTCATACAGTCGCTGGCGAAGGGTGATTCGAATTTGCGCGCCGATAAACCCGCGCGCGCTACCGTAGGCGGAAAAGCCGCGCTGCGGACCCGGGTGACGACAAAGACCTCCGCGCAAACAGATCAGGTCGTATATCTGTACACGGTGCCGCGCGAAGCCGGGCTATGGTATCTAGTGCTGGCGGCGGCGCCTTCGCAGTCGAACGAATTTGATCCGGTGTTCAACCAGATGGCGCAGTCGGTGACGTTCCCTGACGGCACGAACTAGGGGCGGCAGCAACTAAGGCAGCGGCACGATTCCCATCCAGAACAAGCTCTCTTTGCCGGATGAGACGTCGTACTTGCGCACGTATTCGAGTTTGCCGTCGGTGCCGGCGCGGAACACGGCCAGGCTCGACGGAATGCTTTTCGCGTTGGGTCCCGAACCATCGAAGACCGCGGTTTGATTGCCCACCACCAGCATGCGCGCGCTGGGGTCGAGCGCAAACGTGCGCGGCTCGGCGCCGCGCGTGTCGACGTTTTGGATCAGCGCCGGCTCGCCGGTTTGCTGGTTGATCGCATACACCGCGATGGTATTTTCTCCGCCGCCCAAGACGTGCCGTCCGCTGGCATCAGCCACAGCCGAGCGGTTGGCCTGATACACAAACCTGCCGCTGGGATGCACGTGCAGCGTTCCCGCGTTCTGCCGTAGCGATTTCTGGGCGGGGTTCGCCAGGCTGTCCTTGGTGAACGCCGGATTCGCGGCGAGGCCTCCGTCTTTACCCAACGGATAGACTTGCAGTTTACTCTGGGCCTCGAGCGAGAGGTAGATCCAGCGCTGCGATGGGTCGAAATCCAAATGCCGCGGCTGAAAGTTGACGCCACCGTTGGGCGCAATCGATGCGCGATTCTTCAAGACACCGCCGGCGTAGCTATAGAGTTTGACGCCGCCGCGATCCTCCGCCTTGGTCTTCGTGGCAACATTGCCGCGCGTGACCATGATGACGTCCTTGCCCGACGGCTCCACGCGGATCTGGTGCGCGTAGATTCCCGTGTCGAGCGGTGAAGGCTGACTCACCTGCGCGCCCAGCGTGCCATCGGCGTTCAGGCGATGCACGGTGATACTGCTGGGGATGTTGTAGGCGACCAGCACGTGCGCGCCGGACATGTCCACGCTCAAGTGAATGGGCCGCGCGGGAAGTGAAGCCGGCTGACCGATCTGCCGCAAGGCTCCCGACTGCGGATCGATCGCGAAGGCGGTCACGCCGTGCAACGAACCCTTGGGAACCGTCGCCGCTCCCGGGGCCGCGGCGGCCGCGCCGCCGTCGCTCCAGGCGACATAGAAATACTTGCGCGAAGGATGCTGCCAGGCGTACTGCACATTCGCGGGCAGCCGGACCAAACCTTTCTTCACCAGCGCCGCGCTGCCGGCGTCGACATCGTATTGTGTCAGCTCGGCGCCGAGCGAAGAATAGAGCACCGCGCGGCTCGTCTGTGCGTGCGCGAAACTCAAGGAAAGCACCGCGCAAAATAGGATCTGCTGGAATTTGATCATTAGTCTTTAGGATGCTTTGAGCGAAGCCAGAATCCGCTGGATCATGCCGTCCACCGACTCGCCGGGCGCGTGCCAATGCCACACCAGAACGATGTCGTGCTCGGGGTCGATCCAGATAATGTTGCCGCCCGCGCCGATGGCCGCGAAGCTCGCCGCCGGTCCGCTCGGCCAATGTTGCCGCGTCGTATTCAGCCACCACAGATAGCCGTAGTCGGGACCGTGGGCGGAAGGCGTGGTGGCGTCTTTGATCCACTTCTCGGACACCAACTGCTTGCCGTTCCAGTTCCCCTTGTTGAGGATCAGCAGTCCGAAGCGCGCGAGATCCTGCGAGTTGATCCACAGCCCGCCGCCCCAGCGCGTGCCGCCGCTGACGGACTCGACTGGCTTGCCGTTGATCTCCGTGGTCGACTTGCTGCCGTAGCCGTGCCAGGCCCACTCATGCGAAGCGCCGATGGGGTCCATGATGCTTTCCTTGAGCACTGCGGGCAGGCCTGTGCCGAACACGCGGGCCAACGACAGCGAGAAACGGTTCAGGCGCGCGTCGTTGTATTCGTAGTAAATGCCGGGCTCGCGAATGTCACGCGGCGTCATCCGGCCTTCGCCGAATTCTTCGACGCCCAGGAAGTTGGCGTTCTTGCCCCACATCACGCCTTCCCATTCGCTTTCCTGTTGCAGGTGGTTCGTCCAGGTGATCTTGGCGTTGTGCGCCGAATCATAGCCGCCATCTTGAACGTAAGCGGCAACCTTGTCATCCACATTGCGGATCAACCCCTTGGCAAAGGCGATCGAAGCGGTGGTGGAGACGAAGCTCTTGGCGATACTGTAGACCGGATCATTAGTCTTGGTGTCGCCGAACTCGGCCACGATGTAGCCGTGACGCAGGACGACGCCGTTGGTCGCTGCGCGCTGAACCGGCAGCGGGCCGAGGGTTTTGCCGAAGACGCGCACCTGGTCCTTGGCGAAATCCCACTTCGAGCCGTGCGACTCGGCCCAAGCGATCGCCTCTTTCAGTTTGGCGGCGTCCATGCCCATCGCGGCGGGGGTCTTGTGTTCCCAGGCGCCGGCCGGCGGAAAATGGCGTTTCGTTTGCGCGCACAACGCGGGGGTTAGGAGGCTCACTGCCAGCGGCCAGACCAGGATCGAGCGTCGATTCAACAGGTGGGTCATTACCAGGAAGTTTCCCATATTCCCGGCCCTGTTGCAGCGGACGGTTGGGTTCAACAAAGTGCCCTGCCCGCCGATATGGGCAGCGGGGGACAACATGTTTCACGGAATCGCTTCGCACACCGGACCGGCTTGGTCCGAGGGAATACAACCAGAGCGGAACGGCCGCGCCGCCCAGCCACAGCGCGTGCAAGCGCGAGCCGAAGTGCTAGATACGGAAGTCAGCCGTACCGGTGCGCTCCAGGTCACCACGGACGACGGCGACACCGTCAGCATCTCGTTTGCGGCGCTCGAACAACTGCACGCAGAATCGTTCCGCGGAAAATCCAACGGCGCGCGCGTGGCCGACGGCAGCACATCGCAAACCAACGGCGTTTCCGTCAACATCAGCGTGGATGGGTCGCTCGATGAGCAAGAAGTGGCCGATATCAGCGAGTTGATTCAGCAACTGAGCCAGGCTATCCACGATCCGGATGCCACGCCTGAGGCCGCTCAATTCGATGACGGCGGCGCACTCGATTCGCTCGACGCATTCCAGTTCGCCTACCAGGAGCAAACACACGTGGATTACAGTTCCTCGCGGGTGCGGGCTACTGCGTAAGGCAAGAAATGGTGAGCCGGGCGGGACTCGAACCCGCGACCACCGCATTAAAAGTGCGATGCTCTACCAACTGAGCTACCGGCCCTTGCGTGGGAATTGAGCGAATCGGGAAACTTTATTGTAACGCGCGGTCGAGCACCGACGCGAGTTTTCGCAATCCCGCCGCGACATCGGAGCCCAAATGAATCCGCAGGGCGCGGCGGCCGCGTTCGGCCAGGACCGCGAAATCGCCACGCGCCTGCGCGGCCTTGACCACGCCGAAGGTGTATTTCTGTCCGGGCACCGGCAGGTCGTGCGCATCATCGGCGGTGATTTGCAGAAACACGCCGGAGTCCGGTCCGCCTTTGTACGCCTGGCCCGTCGAATGCAAGAAGCGCGGTCCAAAACCAACGCAAGTCGCGACGCGTTTGCTATCCCGAACACGCTGGCGCATCGCGGTGAGAATGGTCTCGTGCGCTTCGTTCATCTCGATATAGGCAAGCAGCGCGAAGTAGTCGCCCACCGAGATTTGTCTCACGTGCGCGCGCAGGGCATCTTCCAAAGTGGCGCCCTGGGCATTGCCAAAAACCTTGATCCCGTCTTCGCTGAGCGCGGGTGCTTCCACCGGCAGCGAACCCGACGCCTCGAAAGCGCTGGTGAGTTTCTTGGTCGCGAGCTTACTCGCTTCCACGTCCGGCTGATCGAATGGATTGATGCCGAGAATGGCGCTAGCCACGGCGGTCGCGAACTCCCAGCGGAAGAACTCCTGGCCCAGGTCGTAGACGTCGCGGAGGTCGATGCGCAGCATAGGATAACCGGCCGCGGCAAGTTCCTCTGCCGCCCTATCCTGTACCGGATCGGGAGCCGAAGCCAGGCGCGCATACACGAACATGCGGTCCGTTCCGTACACCGCGGGCGATCCCGGCGGTTCGCGATCCACGGGAATGATGGCCTTCCCGTTCTTGCCGGTGGACTCGGCCACCAGTTGTTCGAGCCACGCGCCTAGATCGTGGATGGCGGGCGAAGCGATGACCGTCAACTTGTCGCACCCGTTGCGGGCCAGCGTCCCCAGGAACACTCCCAACTCGACGCCCGGATTGTTCTGGCGATTCGCGCACGCCTTGGCCATCGCCACGGCCGGGGTCAAGAGCTTTTCGACGTCGATGCCCATCACCGCCGCCGGAATCATGCCGAAATCCGAAAGCGCGGAAAACCGTCCGCCGATTTCCGGCAGCCCGAAGCAGATCTTGCGGAACCCGTCCGCCTCGGCCACCTTCTGCAGGTGCGATCCCGGGTCGGTGATGGCGAGGAAGCGGCTGCCGTCGCGGCCCGCGCGTTCGAAGAAATATTGCTTGAACACGTTGGGCTCCAGTGTGGAGCCGGACTTACTGGCCACGATGAACAACGTGCGCGCCAGGTCGATTTTCTTTTCGAGAGCGAGAACTTGCGCCGGATCGGTTGAATCCAGCACCTGCAGATCCGGAAAACCTGCCGTCTGCCCGGCCACCTTTTCAAACGACAGCCGCAGGACCTCCGGGCCCAGGCTCGATCCGCCCATTCCCAATAGCAGCGCGTGCGTGAAGCCGGCCGCTTTGACTTCGGCGGCGAGCGCAGCGAAGCGGTTCTTCTGCGTCAGTTGCTGGTCCGCAATCGTCAGCCATCCCAACCATTTGGATTCATCGGAGCCGGTCCATACGGACGCATCGCGCGCCCAGATACGGCCGGTCTTGCCGCTGGCTTCCCAGGCCCGCAGCTCCTGTTCGACCGCCTCCGCAAGCGCGCCGGGAAGCGCAGTACCAGGCGAGGTCATTTGTATTCGATGGCAGCCAGCAGATTGCCGAAGGCGTCCTCGAACTGCTTCACGCCGGCCGTGACCAGATCGTCGGTGACCTGCTGGATGGAAATTCCCGCCGCCGCCAGATCCAGCATCACCTGCCGCGCGCCGCCCACGTCTTCGGCGAGGGATGCTCGCGGCTCCCCGTGATCGCGGAACGCGTCGTAGGTGGCCGGCGGGATGGTATTGACGGTGTCCTTGCCGATCAGCTCTTCCACGTACAGTACGTCGCGCAGCTTCGGATTCTTGGTCGAAGTGCTGGCCCACAGCACGCGCTGGGTCTGCGCCCCTTTGGCGGCCAGAGTATCCCAGCGCATGCCGGAGAAAATCCGCTGATAGCGCTCATACGCCAGCTTGGCGTTCGCAATCGCGACCTTACCGCGCAACGACTCCAATAGCGCCCGTTCGGCGTCGCTCGACCCTGACAGTTTCCTATCGATCAACCCGTCGGCTGCCGTATCGATGCGGCTGACGAAGAAGCTGGCGACACCGGCGATGCCGGACACCTCCAGACCTTGCTCCATACGCTTCTCCAGCGCCCGCACGAAGGCCCACGCGACTTCCTCGTACATCTCCTGAGAGAACAGCAGAGTAGTATTGACGTTGATGCCTTCACTCAGCAGGGTTTCAATGGCCGGTACACCGGCAGCAGTTCCCGGCACCTTGATCATCAGATTGGGCCGGTTCACGGTGGCCCACAGCCGGCGCGCTTCCTCGATGGTCGCCCCGGTATCGTGCGCCAGATACGGCGCCACTTCCAGGCTGACATAGCCGTCACGCCGGGCAGACTGATGGTAGATCGGCCGCAGCACGTCGGCCGCGTCCTGGATATCCCGAATGGCCAACTTCTCATAAAGGGCCTTCGCGTCCAGCGACCCATCCGCCTTCAATTGCGCTAGAAAATCCGCATACTCTTCCCCGCCCACGATGGCTTTCTCGAAGATCGCTGGATTGGACGTCATGCCGCCCAGTCCATCTTGGTCCACCATGCGGCGGAGCTCGCCGCTGGTCATCAGGCTGCGCCGGATGTAGTCGAGCCAGACGGATTGCCCGAATCTGGTTAATTGTTTTAGAGGATTGCCAATGGTGGTCGATATGGTGGACATGACACTACCTCTTACTCTACAAGATGCACGGGTGGGGCAACTGTCCCATGGACGCGCCCTATGGTCCCATAGGCCTCTTAGTACTGCAGTTCGGTACTTCGGCCTCATTCTCGCTACCGGGGCGGCCTGCAAACTACAATCACTATGAAACACTTATTGCGCCTCGCCATCGTATCAATCCTGATTCCGTTCGCCCTCCTGGCGGGAAAAAACTCGCCGGGGCCAAAGCCACTGACGCTCTCCACCATGCCCTGCAATATCGATAACGGGCAAGCCTGCATCCTCATCGTAGGCTCCGGTTATGTGGGGAGCAAGAATGTGACCATTCAAATCACGGGTGCGTCCACGTCGGAAACGTTGGTTGCGCCGGCCAGCAGCAACGGTGACATCGCCCTCTACGTCTATGAAACTTTTGCGCCGGGGTCGTATCTGGTCACGTCCTACCAAACCAACAAAATAGGGGCTTCCACCAGTTTCGAAGTACAGTAGCGTGCGCAGCGGGGTCAGAACGTCATGCCGATGCGGGCTGTGATCGCCCGCGGCGCCAGGAAGTGAGTCCCGCTGAACGTCGACAGGAAATTATAGAGCGCTTCGACGTTGGTCAAATTGGAGATCTCCACGGCGGCTGTGAAGCGCCGTGTCCCATCTGCCTTGTGTAATAGGTTGTCCGTCCCCAAGCCCAGGTTAAGAATGTTTCGCGGCTTCACCCGGTTGGGGTTGTGATCGTCGTTGCCCGCGCCCGCCTGCGGCAGCGTGACCAGTTTCGAGGTGACCGTGCCGTTACAGCTCGTGAGCGGGTTGGCGACGGTGGCCGGGCGGCCATTGCACGCCAGTCCGATGCTTACCTGTTGATTCGGAGTTAAGGCGAGCGCGGCTGCAGCGTCCGGCACGCCGCTCACCACCAGGCCGCTATCGTAGCGGTAGGCCAAGGCAAACCACTCGGCGTTCTTGGGCCGCTGGTAGCGGAGGTTCACGGTAGACTGGAACACCTGATCGTGGTCAATGCGGAACACGCTGCCATCCAAGGGCGTGCCCTGGAAAATGAGACCGCCATTTTCCGGGAACAAGAAGCGCGCGCGGGTGTGTCCGAAAGTCCAGTATGCCTGGAAACCCTTGAGATTCGTTGTGCTCACCTTGCCGGTAAAACCATCCAGCTTGGAGTTGCGCCAGGAAATCGGAAACGAAATCGTGGTGTTCAATAGAGTCGCGAAATCATAGGCGTTGCGCGTGTACTTCCAGAAGTAGTCGGCGTCGATCAGCAGAAACTTTCCGATCGCCTGCTGAAATCCAGCGTTAAACTGATTGCGGAAACCCGGATCGATCGGCACCGCATCGGCTCCAAACACGTTCTGGGCGAGTCCACCCTTGCCGGTGGCGTTGGATAACAGCAGATTTTCGTTAAACGGCGTTTCAAAGGTCCGGGCATAGGCGGCGCGCAGCACCGTACCCGTCTTCTTGATGTTATAGGCGATGCCGGCGCGCGGTTGCGGACCGGTTCTTGAAACCAGCCCGTCATAACGGTCCCAGCGGAAACCAATGTTGAATTGGAAGCCGCCCGCCGTGATCATATCCTGCGCATACACGGCGTATTGGTTAATGTTGGCATCCGCCCGGAACTGAAACAACTTGCCTCCGCGGGTCAGATCGAAGGGGGACAACCCTGGTGAGAACGGTGTACCAACCAGATTCGGGTTTTCCCTGTTGTTCGGACCAAAGCCCATGCCCGCGCATTGCGCCGGGTTTCGCGGAGCCGGATCAGCAACGGGATTCCCCTTATCGTCGATACAAGGAGCGTTAAACGCCGGGTCCGTGACGCCGAAGCCGAAGTTTTCGCGCAACCGCGTCTGCTTCAGGTCCAAACCGTACTTGAGCGAATGACGCCCCCTGACGGCCGCGACGTCGGCTTTCACACCCCAGTTCATGAGTTGGCGGCTTTGCTGTTGCGTGGCCGGCGTGTCGGCGAACGGATCGCGGCTCCCGTAGTAGCTCACTTGATCTTTGCGGATATAAGGATTGATCGACAAAAGCGTCCGCGCGTCGAACGTGCGCTGGTAGCCGGGCGCGATGCTCCAGGTGAGTACGCGCTGACGCTGATCCTGGCCCAGTTGGTCGTAGCTGTTGGGAATCTGAAACCAATTTCGCGCCGTGAACAGATTCAGGTGAATGGCGTCCTTGCCGCTGGGCTGGTAATCGAAGCGGTCAAAAAGGGTCTGGTTGTTCCCCCTATCGTGGAACGCGGTGAATTCCGGAGTATCCAGAAAGCGTCCTGTGCGGAACCCGTCCAGGGCGATGAAGTTCCCGATTTTTCCGTTGCCCATGCCCAGACCCGCGGTGCCTCCGCCCGTACCGAAGGTCCCGTAGCTGGCGCCCACGTTGCCAAAGACTCTGCGCGCGCCCAGGCCGGAGCGGGTCGTAATCTGCGCCACCAGGCTGCTCTTGTCGCCAAACTCGGCGTTCGGAGTCCCCGTGGTCAGCTCCATGCTCTGAATGGCGCTGGTGGGAAGCTGCGTGGAAAACACCTTGCTTTGCTGGTCGCTGATGGGCTGCCCGTCCACGACGAAGCTGGTTTGCGCGTGGTCGCCTACAGGGTGGAAAAATCCGTTGGCATCGGCGGCAACGCCCCCCGTGCTATAGACGATCGCCTGACTCAGGCCGCCGCCCGGGTCGGAGGAGGGCATCTTCAATAACTGGCTTCTGTCCACGTCGACGTGCGCCGACGGATTGGTCTCCAACGCTTCCACGGCGCCTTCCACCATTACCGTGGTAGCGGTTCCCGCCAAGGCAAGCGCCACCTTGACCTGGATCGGCACCGAATTCCGCACGTCAATGTTCTGCCCGAATTCGGCAAAGCCGGGGACGGTGACTTCCAAGTGATATGCGTTCGGCGGAATGTTGGTCAGACGGAAGGTCCCATCCGGACCTGACCGTGCCGACTGCGTATACCCGCTGACGGCGTGGTGAAGCGTGACTTCCGCCCTCACTACCACGCCTCCCATGGGATCGACCACCGTTCCTTCGATGGTTCCCGCATTGCCCAGCGACTGCGCCAACACCGGCGCGGCCGCCAGAAGAGTTACTGCAAAATAGCGAATGAACGTCATTACTCTGTTTCCATGAAATCCAAATGTCAAACAAGCACCGGCGGCCGGGTGTCATGCCTCCAGCCAGCACAGCAAGGATGCAAACGTGGAGAGAAAGCTAAACGGGAGGAGCGCGGGGGGAACTCAGTGTGAACGCAGCGACGGGAAGGGACGCCACTTCGTGCAGCGTGGTGCCCCACGCCGAGACCGAAAGTCCGGCGACTTGAACGGTTCCGGCGGCCTGTAGGACCGGGAAATGTCCGCCGTGGCA
>SHUD01000042.1 GCA_009697505.1 Bryobacterales bacterium | reverse complement strand
GTCATCTTCTGGTCGCGCGCTCTCTTCAACCAGTCCAGCCAGTCCCGTTCCTCTTGGCTCATCGCGATTCGTTCCATCCTTCAGCCTCTCGGCTGTCAATAGGAACTTTCTACTTGGCTCAATTAGGAACTTTTCACTTGGCCGCGACACAACGGGAACACCGCCCTCCCTTGCACCCCGAAAAGTGATATGCTCGAAAGCCAGAGCGGTCGCAATGCGTCCGCGTTCTGTGACTGTTTGAGGAGGCCTGACTCTATGAGTAAGAAAGTCCTGTATTTGGGAATCGTAATCGTTGCCATGCTGTTGGCCACAATGTTGGCCGGATTGCTTCCGGCCCAGCAAAAAACTGCGGGCGTGAGCGTGGGCGCCACCGACGTGGGCGGCGTGGTAACCAGCTCCAAAGGCGCTGAAGCGGGCGTTTGGGTCGTCGCGGAAAGCCTCGACCTGCCGACCAAGTTCGTCCGGATTGTCGTTACTGACGATCAGGGGCGCTACCTGATGCCGGACCTTCCCAAGGCTAATTTCAATATGTTCGTGCGCGGCTACGGTTTGGTGGACTCGGCGAGAGTGAAGACCACCCCCGGCAAGACGCTGGACCTGAAAGCGGTCGTGGCGCCCGACAATAAGGCCGCCGTCGAATACTATCCGGCTCTGTATTGGTACGCGATGATGCAGATGCCGCCCAAGAGCGATTTCCCGGGGACGGGCGCAAAAGGGAACGGCATTGCCGAGAGCATCAAGAGCCAGGGCGAGTGGATCCGCAACATCGTGAACACCGACGGCTGCACCGGCTGCCATCAGATGGGCGATAAGGCCACGCGCGACGTCCCCAAGATGTTCATGCAGGGCCACGATTCCAAGGCTGCATGGGATCAGCGCATCAAAGCGGGCCAGGCCGGCAAAGGCATGTATACCCGTTTGGGGCTAGTGGGCCGCGACCGTGCGTTGGGCATGTTCGCGGATTGGTCCGACCGCATCGCGAAGGGCGAGGTGCCCAACGCCGTGCCGCCGCGTCCGCAGGGCAAAGAGCGCAACGCCGTGGTTACCATCTGGGACTGGGCCGACCCCAAAGTCTATTTGCATGACGCGATCGCCAGCGACAAGCGCAATCCTACGATCAACCAGAACGGGCCGATCTATGGCGCCCTCGAAGATAGCGCCGATTACTTTGCGGTGATCGATCCGGTGAAGAACTCGGTCAGCAAGATTCTCCTGAAGCCGCGCGATCCGCAGACGCCCAGCTCGGCGAATAACCCGCCGGAGGGACCCTCGCCGTTCTGGGGCGATGAAGTGATCTGGAACAGCCAGACCACCGTCCATAGTTTCGCGATGGATGAAAAGGCGCGGGTATGGGCCGCCGCGCGGGTGCGCAAGCCGGAGACTCCGGCCTGGTGCCGCGCCGGGTCTGACCACCCGTCGGCGAAATTGCTGCCCATCAACGCCGGCCAGCGCGGCCTGATCATGTACGATCCGAAGACCAAAGAGACGCAGACGATTGACACCTGCTTCACGTGGGGCCACATCAACATGGACGACAAGGGAGTTCTGTGGTCGTCGTTCGGTCCCGCGGGCGTCGAGGGCTGGGTGGATACCAAGATGTGGGACAAGACCCACGACGAAAAGCAGTCCCAGGGCTGGAGCGCGTTCGTTCTGGATTACAACGGCAACGGCAAGCGCGATGCCTACACCGAACCGGGTCAACCCGACGATCCCGCCAAGGACAAGCGCATCAACGTCCAGTTCTATGGCGACGGTCCGGCGCCCGACGGCTCCGTTTGGGGAACCGTGATGGGATTCCCGGGTGCGCTGGGGCGCTTCAATCCTGGCGCTCATCCGCCCGAGACGGCGTTGACGGAAATCTACGAAGTTCCGTATAACAACCCGAAGGCCAAAGTGCAAGGGTTCTCGCCGCGCGGCATGGACGTGGATAGCAAGGGCGTGGTGTGGACGCCGCTCTCCAGCGGCGCGTACGCCAGCTTCGACCGCAGCAAGTGCAAGGCCAAGCTCAACGGTCCGGAAGCCGCCAAGGGCCAGCACTGCTCCGAAGGTTGGACCATCTACAACTTCCCCGGTCCCAACTACAAGGGCGCGGTGGACAATGGCGCGGCCGACTCGGCGTACTACAACTTCGTCGACCGTTTCGACATGCTCGGCCTCGGCAGCAAGGACGTGCCGCTGGCCACCGGCAACCTTTCCGAAGGCTTGCTGGTGCTGGATAACGGCAAGTACCTGACACTGCGCGTGCCCTATCCGATGGGTTACTACGCGAAAGGTCTGGACGGCCGCATCGACAATCCGAACGCCGGCTGGAAGGGCAAGGGCATCTACACTCCGATCTCTACCCGCGCGCCGTTCCATATGGAAGGCGGCAAGGGTGTTGCGCCCAAGCTCGTGAAGTTCCAGATGCGTCCCAATCCGTTGGCGAATTAAGCCACCGAGAAAGACTTGCAAAGCCCCGAATCCCGGCCACCATGGCTGCGGTTCGGGGCTTGTTTTATTTCGCGGCGGCCCCCCGTACTGGCCCCCGTATTGCGTACCGGCGCAAGGTTGGTGTACGTTAGGGGGCGGCGAGCGGGCAAGAGCAATCCCGCGGAAGGAGCAATGAGATGAAGAACCGCATCTGGATAGGCGTAACGTCGCTTGGTATCGCGCTGCTTGTTTCAATCGGCGGTCCGTTCCCGAACCCCGCCGTCGCGGAGGGCCCTAAGCGGGTCCTGCCGATTTTTCAGGTGGACCCCAACTTCCCCACCATGCCCGACCACATGGAGATGGGGGGCGTGGGCGGCGTCAACGCGGATTCCCACGGCAACGTGTGGGTGTTCCAGCGCCCGCACACCATCGAGGACGGCAACTCGATGGATAACGGCTACAAAGTCGGTCCTCCGGTCCTGGAGTTCGACGAGAAGGGCAACTACATCCAGGGCTGGGGCGGACCATCGAAGACCGGCGAATACCAGTGGAGCAACCGCGGCGGCCTGCACTCGTCCTACGCCGAGTGCGCCTCCTGCACCGCGGAACGGCGCACCAACGGTGACGGACGGCCCGGCAGCGGCGAGCACGGCATCACGGTTGACTACAAAGACAACGTCTGGCTGGCCGGCAACGGCGATGGTGACGGCCAGATTCTCAAGTTCAGCAAGACCGGAAAGTTTCTGCTGCAGATCGGGCACGCCGGGCAAAAAGTCAACAGCAACGACACAGCCAACGTGAGCCGCGCGACCACCATGGTTGTCGATCCCAAGACCAATGAGTTGTACGTCGCCGACGGCTACGGCAATCGCCGCGTGATTGTGTTCGACGCCGAAACCGGCAAGTACAAGCGGCATTGGGGAGCCTATGGCAATAAGCCAGACGACAGCGTGCCGAACGGACGCAGGACCTCGGGGCCGGGTGCTCCGCAGTTCAATACCGTACACGGCGTTGCCATCTCCGAAGACGGCCTGGTCTACGTCGCCGACCGCGGGCACAACCGCGTGCAGGCGTTCAAGCCCGACGGGACGTTCGTCAAAGAAGCCTACGTTGGGCGCAGGGACACCGCAGGCACCGGCTCGGCCTACGGTGTCGCGCTGTCACGCGATCCCAAGCAGCTTTTCATTTACGTGGCCGACGGCTCCGACGACCACATCGCGATCCTGGACCGCCAGACGCTCGAGACCATCGGCACCATCGGCCGCCCCGGACGCAAAGCCGGCGAGTTGTTCCACGCCCACAGCATCGCCACCGACCCCAAGGGCAACATCCTGGTCGGCGAATCGCAAGGCTACCGCGTGCAGAAGTTCCTCTACAAGGGGATGACGAAGTAAACCGCGCAGCCCCCTACTTCTTCACCCCGAACGCATAAAGCTTGCCATCCCAGGTGCAGACGTAAACCTGGCCGCCCACCACCACGGGCTCGCCGAAGTGCGTGAAGCTGGGCATCAGTTTGTTGCTGGAATAAAGTTCTCTCCCGGTTTCCCCATCGAGCGCATACAGCACCGCGTTGGTTTCAACGCCCGGCGGCGGCTTGATGGCTCCGCGCGACTCATCCGACGTCTTGCCGCTCAGAACCGTGTAAACCACGCCGTTGGCCACCGTAGGCTGCTCGGGTGCGTGCATGTCGCGTGACATCCACCTCGGCGCGAGCGTGGGCTTGCCCGTCGCGGCGTCCATGATAACCTCGAAGGCCATGGTGCTGCCCAGATCCGCCGGCCCGTACGACTTCTCAAACTTCGGCGCGTCCTTAGCCGGAGGTCCCATCATCGGCACATAGATCCACCGCTTCCCGTTTACGTTCGCCGTGGTGATGCCCCAAGTCCCGCGGTCGTGCAGCTTCGCCTCATCGTTGCCCCAGCGCGGCGATGTGTAAAGCGGCGTGTGGTGGTCGGCGCCTCCCAGGTTGTTGGCGTCCATCAGATAGATAATCGATTCCTTGCCGACCGCCGCCACCAGCGTCCACTTGTCGAACGGAAAAACCACCGGCGTGCCCGAGCCCAGGTCCAGATCCGTCTTATTGAGGAACGCGAAGTTCGCCGGCGTAAAGGAATCCTGCAAGCGGAAGTTCTTGGGAGTCACCGTCACGATGCTGTTGCCGAACTTTCCCGCGCCGGGATCGTACGGGCCGTCGGCAGTCTGCGCGATGATGCCCTTCGGTCCGCGTACAAGTCCGCCGCGCCCCCACGCGCCCGATGTGATTCCGGTGTTGGTGTAATACTCGAGCGGGTGGCGGTCCTTCAAGTCGAACGCCGTGAAGTGCGACTGCATATTCAGGCAGCCCCGCGCCGTCGGAGAGTAAATAACACCATCAATGAGATTCAGACTCCAGTTGCGCGCAAACGGGTCCGTGAAGTTGGTGGGCGGCATGCGGTCTTCGCCGTCCAGCAGGCTGAAGGCCCGCAGCTTGCCGTCGCTGGTCGACACATAAATGATCCCCGTTGCTTTGTCGATCACCGGTGTCGCGTTTTGCGTATTGGGGCAGCGGAAATCGCCTTTCTTGGGTTCGGTCAGCGGATTCGGATTCGCCTTCTGCCAGACGATCTTGCCGGTGACCGCGTCGATCGCGAAAACTGTGTTATCGCTGCCGACGACGAACAGCCGGGACGAAGGTCCCTGCGGCGTGCTGACCGTCGCCACCACCGGAGCCGTCATCGTGGAGAGAACGTAATCTTTCGACGGCGTGGAGATCTGCGCGACCCACTTCACTTCCAGCCGCGAGACGTTGTCCTTGTTGAGGATCTTCTCATCCGGATTCGAGCCCGTGCGCTCCGGATCGTGGCCCCAGGTCAGCCACTCGTCCTGCGCCGTTGCCGGGTGGGGCGCCAGAACAAATACCAAGCCAATGGCCAGGCCAAAGATCTTCACAAGTGCACGCATGATTGCCTCCTGCTGTCAGCGCCGCGCTTACTTCTTGCGCACGGCTGTTTCCGATATCTTGCCGTCGGTGCGCGTGAAGTGAGTGATGGCTCCGCTCGCATCCTTCACGAACGCAATCGTCGCGTAGCCGAGGCTCGAAGAAAAGTGGTTTTCTGAGCTGGCCGCGAACACCTGATCAGCCGGGTACTTGGTGTCTTTCACCGTCAACTGATCGTCGGCGACCACCACTGCCACATCGCGCCCCGCGACGGTGTAGGTTCCCGCGTACTTGGCCAGCATCTCGGCGCTCAACCTGGTTCCGGCCGTCAGATGCTGGCTATCCTTTTCGTTTTCGCAGACGTCTTCCATGATTTCGGTATCCGCCATGTACCTCTTGGCCACGCGCGCCGTGGCCGGCCGGGTGAACACTTTCGGATCCTCAAAAGTAACTTCATATTCCATGTGCCCGAAATCGGGCCTGCGGAAACGTTCCGTGAGCTTGAGCGACTCGGTCTGCGGAGTACCACCGACGTCCAGCCAGCCTTGATCGTTGAAGCCTGTCGTCGTGACCACCAGCGTGTCGCCTTCCCAACGGCCCACGGAATAACCGAGCCACGTGGGGCTGGGGTCTTTCGGCAACTCACGGCCATCCAGGAAGATCATCCGGTGAGGGCTGTTCGGCGACTCATGCAGCGCCACGATGAGTCCTGGCGTCTGCACGAAGCGGGTCACGCTGCGCAAGTTGAGAAAGGAAACGCTCACGGGCAGGCAGCGCGAGAGGGGGTTGTCCTTGCGCAAGTTTTGCAAGTTCTTCAGGCGGACCGATTGGGCAAAAGGCGTCAGCGTGCCCGCCGGCATACTTTGCGCCACATCGTAGTCGAGGCCGTACCGCCGTTCGCCGCTGTAGCCGCGCGTTTCCCACACGCCGCTCAGATCCGGCTTGCCGTCGGCGGTACGCGGCGCGGGCGCGGCCTCATTCAGTTTGCCGTTCGGCAGGCGCGGCACGCCGGGCGTCTTCAGGTTTTCCCACTGGGCGAAGGCGGACGTCGAAAACACGGCCGCCACCGCGATGAATACAATGCTAGCTCTCATGTGAGCCTCCGTCGCGACAATTATATATCAGCTATATATACCAGGGGCTTCCGATGCCGGCTTCGCTAGTGTGTGGACCAGGCTAAGCACGCTTACTTCTTGCGCGCGCCCTGCTCTTTCCTGTTCCCGTCGGTCCGCGTGAATGCCGTGACCACGCCGCTCGCATCCTTGGCGAACTCGATGAAAGCCTGGCTCACGCTCGATAGGAAATAGCTTTCCGAGCGGGCGACAAAAATCTGATCCTGTGCGTGCGTCGCGTCTTTCACGATCAATTGTTGGCCGGAGACCGTCACTTCCACGTCTCTCCCGCCCACCGAATAAAGGCCCGCGTTCTTGGCCAGAAGTTCACCGGGCACGTTGGTGCCGCCGCTCAGGTGCTCGCGGTCGCGCTCGTTCTCGCACACGTCTTCCATGATTTCGGTGTCCGCCGCGTAGGTCTTCACCGTGCGGATCGTAAACGGCTTCGTGAAAACCTTGGGATCGTTGAAGGTCGCCTCGTATTCCAGGTGCCCGAAATCGGGCCGGCGGAAGCGCTCGGTCAGGCGCAGGGACGCGGTCTGCGGATTCCCGCCCACATCAAGCCAGCCCTGATCGTTGAAGCCCACGGAATTGACCACCAGCGTGTCGCCTTCCCAGCGGCCCACGGAATAGCCCAGCCACGTGGGGCTGGGGTCCTTGGGCAACTCGCGGCCATCCAGGAAGATCATGCGGTGCGGGCTGTTGGGAGACTCATGCATCGTCACGATGAGGCCCGGCGTCTGCACCAGCCGGAGCAGACTGCGGAAGTTGAGGAACGTGACGCTCACCGGCATGCAGTGGGAGAGCGGGCTGTCCTTGCGGAATTCCTGCAAGCGCTGCCGCCGCACGCCGCGCGCCCAGGGAGTGATCAGGTCCGCCGGCTGATCTTGCGCGACGTCGTAATCGTAGCCGAAGTCCCGTCCCGGACCGCCCCCGCGCATTCGCCAGATGCCGCTCAGATCCGGCTTGCCGTCGGCGGCGCGCGGCGCGGGCGCCGTAAGGTTCGGTTTCCCGTCCGCCAAGCGTGGAATCCCCGGCGACTTCAGGTTGCTCCACTGGGCAAAGGCGGGTACCGCCAAGAGGGCCGCTGCCGCGATCAACGTCATCCGAGATTTCATATCAACCTCCGTCGCGACAATTATATATCAGAGGCCTATCGCGGGCGCTCGGGATCGTGTGGGTGGTGGAGCGGGCCTTCCAGCCTGCTACGGTGGCTTTAGCCACCGCGGGTCGGATCAGTCATGAAATCGCGCGGCGCCAGCGCAATGGCCTGACGCAGCGCCTCGAGCATGCTACGTTCGTCGGCCTTGCCGGTGCCCGCGATATCGAACGCGGTGCCGTGATCGACGGACGTTCGAATGACCGGCAGTCCCACGGTGATGTTGACGCCGGCTTCCAGGCCGAGAACCTTGACCGGGCCATGCCCTTGGTCGTGATACATCGCCACCACCATGTCGAAATCGCCGCGGCCCGCGCGGTAGAAAAGCGTGTCGGCCGGAAGAGGCCCTTCCACATCCCAGCCTTTAGCGCGGCAAGCATCCACGGCCGGAATGATTTTGGATTCCTCCTCGCCGCGGCCGAACAAGCCATGCTCGCCGGCGTGCGGATTAATTCCGCACACGCCGATTTTCCGGCGCTGGATTCCAGCCTTCACCAGCACTTCATGGCCGCGCGCGATAGTGCGCTCGACTAATCCGGGCTCAATACGCGCGATGGCGTCGAGCAGCCCGATATGCGTGGTGACGTGAATCACGCGCAGATTCGGCGCCGTCAGCATCATCGAAACTTCAGGCGTGCCGGTCAACGCCGCCAGCATTTCCGTGTGCCCCGGGAAAATGTGCCCGCCCGCGTGCAGCGCTTCTTTGTTGATCGGAGCCGTGCAGATCGCTCCCACCTTTCCGGCCACGGCGAGTTCGGTGGCGGCCTTGATGAAGCGAAACGCGGCGTCGCCCGCGACAGCGGAAAGTTGTCCCCAGGGAAGATTCCGCGGGATCAGCGCAAGATCGATGCAATCGACAGTGCCCGGCCGCTCACCCGCATGTTCCAAAGCATCGTCGCTGCTGGCAATTGCATGGACCGTGAGATCGCTGCCTACCAGGCGTCCGGCGGCCCGCAGGCGCTCTGCGTCGCCAATCACGACCGGGCGGCACTCGGCGTACAATTCACGATGCCCCAGGCTCTTCATGATGACTTCGGGTCCGACGCCGGTGGCGTCGCCCATGGTGATGGCGATTCTCGGCCGATGCATGCTATTCCAGTTTCAGCCTTCTTAGTAGCTCCACACAATGGGCCAGCGTGGCGCGATTGCCGAAAGATCCGGACTTGGTGATGACGGGCATGGTTCGCGCACCCGCGCTTATCGCGAGCGGAACGCCCGCTTCCACTTCCTGGAGCAGGAGCAGGCTCGTGATTCCTGATCTTGTGAGGACGGCGCGCGCCGTCTCTCCGCCCGTGACCACCAACGCGCCGATCTGATCCATGTGCGGCGCAATCAACACCGCGAGCGCCGCGCTGAGTCCGGGATCTTCAACTGTTTCCTCGGCCGCTTCGATTGCGATCACCAAGTCGCCGCTCAAATCGAGGGTTAGCCCGCTTCCCGAGCGAAGCTGTTCCGGAGTCAGGAACACGGTCTTCACACCCACTGCGCGAATCTGCTCATGCGCCACCGGCGACCGGCTGCCGGCAACCACCAGAACCGGTCCGTGAATACGCGGCGGGTCTTCCGCCGGCTCACTTCCGCCGCCGATCCCTAGCGCCCCCGGAATGTGGCGAGCCAAGCCCGCCGAGCCCACCCAGATGGTCTCTCTCGGTAAGACGGCAATCGCCGCGGCGATCGCGCGCAGGTCTTCATCCGTCTCCGCATCGCAGACCAGCACATCGGCCCGCTTGGCAAGAGTGGTCATTTCACGCACGAGTTGCCCGCTGCGAATCAGGTCGAGTCCGATGACAGCGGACGTGAGTCCGGCGGCAGCCAACACGCGCGGAGCATCCGCGCCCGCGACTCGTTCACCGCGCAGCCAGACGCATCCACCGATCGTCACGCGTCCTTGCGCCGGCAGCGCGGGCGCCATCACGGCCACCGCCGGAGCCGCGTCATGCAGCATCGCGGCCAACTCCGGACCCACGTGGCCGCGCAACAGCGAATCGATTTTCTTGTAAAAGACGCGGCTATCCCGGTGCGCCGCAAAGAGCCGCTCCGCAGTCGCGGCAGCACGGTCCGCAGGCATGCCGCGAGTAGCCGCGTCAATCGCCAGCACTTGAGCGAAAGCCGGATCTTCCGCCGCTAGCTGCACAACCGCGCGCAGACCCCGCACCGCGCAACTCACCGCGCAGTCCGCCGCTCCCGACAAATCGTCGGCGACGATTACGATTTCTTGGCGCCTTATCTTTTGGGCGATGACGTCCTCCCGGCCCACCACAGAGTTAATAGCGGAACTGTCAGAGCGGTGACAATCACACTTGCCGCCACCAGAACCGTCGCGGGCGCGGCGGCGTCCGCGTATACGGGATTCGCCGAAGCCACGATGGAGGGCACCGCGGCTGCATTCGCGGCGGTGGAAGCAGCCGCCAGTCCTGCCGTGCCCGTGCCTCCCGTGACGCGGTCGGCAACCAGCAATGTGGCTCCGGATACGGCCACCACGACCAACCCTAAAGCCACGCCCAGCATCCCCGCCTGCCAGACGCGGTGCAAGTCGAGTGTGCAGCCGAGCGCGAAACCGAAGAAGGGAATGAGTGTCGGCGCGGCGCGGCCCAGAAACGCCCGCAGATCATGATCCAGATTGCCCAGGATGAGACCGGCAACTAATGGCAAAATCGCACCCACCAGCGTCTGCCAAGGGAATGCCGAGAGCCCCGCGACTCCCAAGGTCAACATGGTTAGGAACGGTCCGCTTTCGAGCGACATCAGAGCGTACGCGCCCGCGTCCTCCGCGCGTCCAACCTGTTCCATCAGCGCCATGTACAGGCCGCCGTTGGTGTCGTTGATGGCCGCCACCACGGCCAGCGTGGAAAGTCCAGCGAACCATCCCTGCAAGACAGGCCGCTCCCCCAGAAAGTGGCCCAGCACGAATCCGGCTAAGATTCCCACTCCTACCTTGGTTGCCAACAAGGCCCCGCCGCGGCGGGCCACGCGCGGCAGCGCTTCAAACGGAATCGTCGCGCCCAGACACACATAGAACACCGCGAGAATGGGCAGAGCCCCCGTGAACAGAGCGCCCGTGAAGGAACCGAAGAAGCTCGCGGTATTCGGCGCCAACGTCGCCATGATTGCGCCGGCGCCCAGCGGAACGATCATCATCCCGCCGGGTACGCGCTCCACGGAGCGTTTGATGGGTACCTGCATCTCTATCGAGGGTAGCAGGGCGCGGGAAAATCGAATTAATGGGCTGGAGATTCCGCTAGCATCGAAGTGGCATCCGTGTGGAGCGGGGCTTTAGCCTGCAACGGGGACTTCAGTCCCCGATCTTTCGCTGATCTGTACCCTGCGGTGGCTAAAGCCACCGTGGCAGGTTGAAGCCCACTCCACCACGCGCGTGCTGGCGATTTCTCTGGGCCAGCCCGCTAGCGTGTGGCGCACGCACTCATGGCGACGATTGGTCCCTCATCTTCTACCGGCCGCGACCCTTGCCTTGGCCACGATCGCCGGACCGCCCGCGCTCATCGCGGTCGTCATGCTTTCTTGACCTCGCCTCGAAGTTCTGTGCCACCACCACGTAGCTCGGCCCGCGGGAACGCTCCGCGCGAATCACATCCGGCGTTACGCGATGGTAGTCCGAGAGGAAGTGGACATTGACCGCCTCGACGACTTCCGTGTCCCGTGGCCGATGCTTCTTCCAATAACCATGAGCCTTGCCGTAAGGCGGGCCGCCGGGGAAGTAGTAGATGTCGGGCGTGAGACGGAAGTGGAACGCGATGTCGGCCCAGCTTAGACCCCGGCTGCGCAGGTCGACGATGATCGCGGGTTGCACGCGGGCGGCTCTCGCGACGTAAAACACGACCGGCACTTCATCGGGTGGAAGCGCGCGTTCACGAATCACCACCACCTCGCGCTCCGGCACTTGGTAATAGTTCCCGATGGCCAAGTAAAAGCTCCTCAGGCCATCACCTGAGAAGACCGCTCCGGCTTGTACCTGAGCATTCGCCGAAACTGTTGAAAACCCAAGGACCGCGCAAATCAGAAGTACCGGTGATTGTTTCATGACCGTAAGAGAAGCACGTCGACGGCCAAGTCGAACGGCCAACTCTGGGCTCGCCCTGCTATGCTGATTCGGTCTTCCTCCATGTACAACCAAGTCTTCGATCCCGTCGCGCATTCGCTGTCGTGGTCCGCGTTGTTTGCGTCGCTCCCTCTGCTCACGCTTTTCATGACCCTGGGTGTCTTGCGCTGGGAAGCCCGCCGGGCCGCTCTGCTTTCGCTTGCGGTGTCAATCGCCATTGCCACCGGAGTTTACGCGATGCCTCTGGGACAAGTGCTGGCCGGCGCGGCGGAAGGCGCCGCCATCGGTTTCTTCCCCATCTTGTGGGTAGGTATCAGCGCCATCTGGCTATACCGGTTGACGGAAGTGACCGGACATTCATTGGCGCTGCGGCGCGCCTTTGATTCCATTAGCGACGATGTGCGGATTCAGGCCATCTTCATCGCCTTCTGCTTTGGGTCGTTACTCGAAGGTCTCGCCGGTGGCGGCAGTCCCGTCGCCATCTGCACGGTCATGCTGGTCGCCTTGCGAGTCCCTCCGGTGAAAGCCGCGGTCATTTGCTTGATCGCGGACACGGCTCCCGTCTCTTTCGGAGCCCTCGGCTTGCCGATCACGACGCTGGCGAAGTTAACCGGCTTGCCCATCGCGCCCCTCAGCGCGATGATTGGCCGCCAGACGCCCTTTCTCGCTTTGGTCTTGCCCTTCATCTTGCTCTACATCCTGGATGGGCGGCGCGGGCTGCGCGAAATATGGCCTTTCGCACTCGTATCCGGAGTGACGATTGCAGCGGGCCAGAGTTTGGGGTCTCTCACTCTGCCCGTCGAACTGGTCGACATCGTCTCGGCATTGGTCACCAGCGCGATCTGCGTCTTATTTCTGCGGGTGTGGTCGCCTTCCACAACTCAGACCTACGGACGAGACCTGATCTATGCGGTTTTGCCCTACGTTTTCGTTGTTTTGGTTGTCGTCGCCGCGCAGATCAAAGTGATTCGCGACGTTCTCGGCCGCGCGACGTCGTCCTTCGCCTGGCCCGGCTTGTCCGTCGTGGGTCCGGACGGCGCTCCCGTGAGTGCTGTCGACGCCAAGTTTGAATGGCTGCTCTCGTCCGGATCGCTCCTGCTGATCGCGGGAGTCCTGGTCGTTCCGTTTCTCGGCGTCAAACTGAAAACCGCCGTTCGCACTTACGGCGAAACGCTGTACGGCCTGCGTTGGACCGTGGTCACCGTGAGCTCCGTCGTCGGCCTCGCCTACGTGATGAACCTCTCCGGCCAGATCATCACGCTGGGCCTGTGGGCCGCCGGAGCCGGAAGCGCTTTTGCCCCGATCTCGCCGCTGATCGGATGGCTGGGCAGCGCCGTCACCGGTTCGGACACGTCTTCGAACGCTCTTTTCGGGATGCTGCAAGTCACCACCGCTCGCCACGCGGGCCTGCCGGAGATCTTGCTGGCCGCCGCGAACACTTCCGGCGGAGTTGTCGGCAAGGCCATCTCGCCGCAGAATCTGTCTATCGCCGCGGTCGCCGTCGGACTTACCGGCCGCGAAGGCTACCTGTTCCGCCAGGTCTTCGGCTGGACCCTACTCCTGATCGCGATCTTGAGTTTGCTGGTATTTCTCCAATCCACGTCTGTGTTGTCGTGGATGATCCCGTCGTAAATTCACGATAAAGTGAAAGGCATGCGATCCCTCGTCCTGTTCCTATTGGTATCCGCGGCATTCGCGCAGAATAACGCCACCATCACCGGCACGGTTTTGAATCTGCCCGGAGAAAAGGTCGCGAACGCTCCTATTCAATGGACCAATGCCGCCACCAAGCAGGTTTATCAAGCCACCAGCTCGAACCAGGGTAGCTATACGCTGGCGTTGCCCGCCGGCGCGTATGATCTCTCGGTCAACGTTCTCGGATACAATCCGTTCGCGCAGCGGAACGTGACCGTGGCGGCGGGCCAAACTCTGCCGCTGGATATTCACCTGGTCGACTACCAGTTCGACACCCTCGGTGACGGCAAGGAATTCCGCATCGATTTATTCACTCCGCATGCGACGCCGAAAGGTCCGACGCCGCGTACCCGGGAAGGCAAGCCCGATTTCACCGGCGTTTGGTATGCCCAGCGCACCGTCGACCCCGGCAAACCCGACATGCTGCCGTGGGCCGAAAAAGTCTTTCAGGAACGGCTGGCGAACAATTCGAAAGACGCTCCGGGATCGCATTGCCTGCCGCGCGGCATCAATAATGCCGGCGCTTTGTTCCCGTATGAAATCGTGCAAACCGCCAAGCGCCTGGTGATGATCTTCGAGGACGACACGCCCAGCCACCGCACCGTTTATCTGGACGACCGCAAGCCTCCCAAGGACCCCAATCCGAACTGGATGGGCCACTCCATCGGCCGCTGGGAAGGGGACCTGCTGGTCATCGACACCATCGGCTTCAATGACAAGTCATGGCTGACCATCCAGGGCCATCCGCACACGGAGGCCATGCGCGTCACCGAACGCATCCGCCGCCCGGATCTGGGCCACCTGGAAATCGAGTTCACGATTACCGATCCCGAGACCTACCGCACCCCGTGGGTGATCAAGCGCATCGCGGATCTGAACACCACCGATGAAGTCGGCGAGTACATCTGTGTCGAAGGCGAAAAAGACGCGCCGCACTTAGTCGGTAAGTAAACCCTACTTACCCAGGTGCTTGTCAAAGAAGCGGGCGATCTCCTCGAACGCTTCCTTGGTCTCCGGAGCCTTCACATCACGGCCATACTGTCCGTGCGCCATCCCCTCGAATACCTGTAGCGAGGCTTCGACTCCGGCCTGCCGAAGCCTGCGATGCACGCGCACCGTGCTGCTCAACAGCAGATCGCGCGTACCGCTGGTGAGAATCGTGGGCGGGAAGCCGTGCATGTCGCCGTAAACCGGCGAAAGCAGCGGGTCTTTCAAGTCGTGGCCTTTCGCATACAGCGCCGCCCGCTTGTCGCAGCTCGCATCCGGAGCAACTAACACGTTGTCGAGCATCGCATTCGTCTGGAACGTGTCGCCCGCGTTGGTCAGGTCCGCCATCGGCGTGCCCGGCGCGATGGCTGCCGGCAGCGGCAGATGGTCCTGTTTGGCGCGCAGCACCATGGAGAGCGTCAACGCTCCGCCTGCCGACGATCCGAAGATCGCCATGTTTTTCGGATTCGCCATCTTCTGGGCGGCTTTCCACACCGTGATCGCGTCGTCCAGCGCCGCTGGATACGGGAAGTCGGGCGGCATGCGGTAATCGACCGAAAGAATCCTGAAGTGTCCGAATCCGGCCATCATGATGGCTTCGCCGGTTGCCGCCTCGCCCGGACCGTTCACATAACAGCCCCCATGCACATGCACCAGCAGCCGGTTCCGGTTTTCCGGTGGAATGTTCTCCGGCGTCACCATGTAGGCCTTCACGCCGTCGATGGTGCGCGGCTCCACTTTGACGTGCAGCTCCTGGCGCAGCGCTGGCAGCGTCTTGATGGCCGCCTCGGCGGCTTCTTGCACCTGTTGCTTCCAGCCTTCCGCGGTCTTCGGAATCACATTCCAGGTCGGCGACAAAGGCGCGGCGATCAATTGCTGGATTTGCGGACTGACCGTCGCCGGTACCGGAATCGTGCGCGCGGCCATCTGGCGTGGCCCGCCCTTAGGCGTCTGCCCAAGCGCGATCGTAATCAAGGCCAGACCCGCGATCCAAGCAATACCCAAGCTGGTTCGTATTTGCATATGGTCTCCTTACGGAATGCACATTATCCCACCCACGCTCGATTGCGTCTACAATAGGTGGTCATGAAGAGAACTACACTCGGTCTTGCGCTTGTTTTTTCCGCGGCTCTGGCCGTGATTCTGGTCGCCCAGTCCCGCACGCCGAATGGCGGAGTCCCCAAGTTTCAGGTCGAGCCCGGATGGGCCAAGGTCCCCAATAACTGGCAGTTCGGGCAGGTGGCCAGCGTGGGCATTGATGAGAAAGACCACGTGTGGGTGCTGCAGCGCCCCGACACGCTCGCTCCCGAAGAAAAGCCGCGCGCGGCCCCGCCGCTGGTCGAGTTCGACGCCAACGGCAACTTCGTGCAAGCTTGGGGCGGCCCCGGCGCGGGCTACGAGTGGCCCAAATCCGAGCACGGCGTCTACATCGATCCCAAGGGCTTCGTCTGGATCGGCGGCAACGACAAGGTAGATAATCAGATCCTGAAGTTCACTAAGGCCGGCAAGTTCGTGATGCAGATCGGCCACGCCGGAAAAAGCAAGGGCAATGCCGACACCGAAAACCTGAAGCAGCCGGCCGACACCTTCATTCACGCCAAAACCAACGAACTCTTCGTCGCGGATGGCTACGGTAACCGGCGTATTATCGTATTCGACGCCGATACCGGTAAATTCAAACGCATGTGGGGCGCCTTCGGCAACGTCCCCACCGACGCGGCTCCGAATCCGGCCAATCCCGATGAAGGCGACAAGGGGCCTTCGCAGTTCGTGCAGCCCGTCCACGCGGCCCGCGTCTCCAATGACGGCATGGTGTATGTTTCCGACCGCGGTGGCAAGCGCGTGCAGGTGTTCACCCTGGACGGCAAGTACGTAAACCAGACCTTCATTGGCCGCGAGTGTCACGCCCCGGATTGCGGCAACGGCTCCACGGCGGCCAGCACGGCGTTCTCCACGGACCCTATGCAGAAGTTCCTTTACGTAGGCAATCGCAGCCAGGCCAAGGTCATGGTGTTCGAGCGCAAGAAGCTCGAGCTTCTGGATACGTTTGGCAAGTGGGGTTCCGCGCCCGGCGACTTCGGCACGCTCCATCACATGGCGGCCGATTCCAAGGGTAACCTCTACGTCACCGAAGTCACGCCGCTGAAGCCCGAGAACCGGCGCGTGCAGAAGTTCAAGTTGATCGGGATGTCGAAGTAACGCTAGTTGCCGGCGAACTGCGCGTCGGTGATGAGTCGCGGATTCGCGGTGCTCGGCGTCACAAACACATTCACCGTGACCGCAGCCTTATACGCGGCGTAGGTTTTGTACGTGGTTCTTCCGGACTTGTACGTGCCGTCCCCGTTGGCGCCACCGAAGATGGCCCAGTCGGTTTCCTTGTCCGTGTTGAACCAGCACAGCATCTTGATCTGGTTCGTCGAGGCATAAGCGAACAGTTCGCCGATCCAGGTTGATTTTACCGGCACGCTGACGCCGCTTGCCGTCGCCGAGGTGCTGGCGAATTCCGTCAGCGCCACGGGTTTGCGGTTCCCCGTGGTCGCGCGGACGCGGGCCAGCATCGGGCCGTAGATGTCGCTCGGACTCTTCCACGTTGACCACGTCTGGCTGGCACCCCAGTTGTAGCCGTCGATGGCCACCCAATCCACGTAGTCATTTCCCGGATAAAACTGCTCCGCCGTGAATCCGCCGACGTCCTCGGCGTTCACGCACCACACCCACTGCAGATGCGCCGGGTCAATTTGCAGGGCGCTAAAGACTCCGCGCACGCGCGTCCACATCGCCACGTAGTCCAACGGAGAGTTGCCGCCCACGGCCGGACTCCACGGATACCAGTTGCCATTCATCTCGTGGCCGAGCCGCACGTATGCGCGCCGGTCGTCCGCGTTGCCGTACACGCCGTCGGGTCCACTGAGAAACGCCTTCATGCGGCCGGCCCAGTTCGCGATGTACGGGTTGTACTGGCCCGCTGCGATCCGCGCCTCGATGTCGTTGGGCGTCTGTCCTCCCGTGAACGGCTCCCAGGTCACCATGGGCACATTGCCGTTGTTCCAGATATTCGGCAACTGCTGGCCGAACAGAGTGTTCATGACCTTGGGGGTGTTGGTCCAATCGGTGAACAGATTGACCACGGCGTGTTTCTTCCCCTGCCAGGCTTCCACCGCCTGCACCTGTTCCATCTTCCAACCCTGGTTGCCGTAGTAAATTCCCAACAGAGTCTGGGATTGAGCCTCTGCCGGCAACACCAGGCAACAAATTCCGAAAGCGGCATGAACCCAACTAATCATCGTGCCGCTATTATCGCAAGACCGTGGCAGGGCTTGGGTTCTAGTACTCTAAGCCACGACATTCAGCAGCGGTTCGCCCCGGCGCAACCGGTCAATGTTGGATGCGACCACCTCGGCGATGCCTTCATACGACCGGTCCGTCACGCCCGCTACGTGCGGCGTGGCAATGACGTTCGGTAGCGCGAGCAGCGGATCCTCGGGAGCGATTGGTTCCTTCCAGAACACATCCAGACCCACTCCGCCCAGATGCCCACTCTTCAGAGCGGCATAAAGAGCGTCATATTGGATCAGCGGCCCACGCGCGATGTTCACCAGGTACGCGCCCTTGGGTAGCGTCCGCAGCGCTTCTTCATCGATCATCCCGTGCGTGTCTGCCGACAAGCTCGTGCACAGCACCAGCACATCGGATTGCGCCAGGCCCGCGGCGCGTTGCTCAATGGAAAAGCAGGCGTCGAGCCCGAACTCGTTTACTTTGGCCGCGTCCGGATCCCGCGTGATTCCCACCAGCCGCGCATCGAACGGCCGGAGCCGCCGCGCCAACGCTTTCGCAATGGCTCCCAGCCCGTAAAGGCACACCGTGCGCCCCGCGAGCGTGCGTCCCTGCGGAGAGCCCAAGCGCCCGGCCCGAACACTCTCCTGCGCTGCCGGCAGTGCCCGCAATAAGGCGATGATCAGCAGAATGGCGTGCTCCGCGACGGAATCCGCGTTGCCTCCCATGGCGGGTACATTTGCCACCTGGATTCCACGCTCGCGCGCCGCCGTCAGATCCACGCCTTCGATCCCCGCGCCCCATTGCTGAATCAGCCGGATGGGTCCCGCGTCCATCATGGCGGCGTCAATGCGCGCCATCAACGGGATCAAAACCTCGGCCCGGCTCGCGGCTTCCCGGAGGGCATCTCCGCTGCATGTGAAGACTTCGTGCTCCGCCGCCCCCAGCCTCTTTCGTAGTGTATGGCTCGCCGCTGAAAACGTGTCGCCGCAAAATAAAATGCGCATTCCCCCTATGATGCCGCTGCCGGGGAAGGATACTCAACTGCGGGCGTTCACAAGGAGGCGCTTGGAGAGCTCCGCGGCCCGTGCCTGCCTGGCCGTTAACTGTTGTTGTTCCGGTGTCATCGCCACCGTGATGCCGGCCCAAAACGAGCCGGCTTCGGTGTTGAACATCCTGCGTTCCTTGGTTTTCCATAACAGCGCGAGCCTCGCGGTCTATACAGTGAACCTCGGAATCTCTAGATTCCCGAATCCCCTCCGATATGACCAGTGACGGGCGGGGAATCTAGTGTGGTAGACAAACCTATCATTGCACCCGGCGCCGAAACCCTCGACGCCTGGAAACAGTTCGGCTGCATGTTGTTCGATACGTCGGGCGAGCAGCCGCTGGAAGCGTTGCAGGAGCGTCTCCAGGAAACCAGCTCGGCCCGGCAAGACAGCCCCGGTGGCGCGCAGATTTTGATCGATGCCACCGCATTGGCGCGGGCCATGGAGCGCCATTCCCGCCAGTTACAGCAGCGCGTGAATTCCGAGAGCGAGGTGATGCGGGGCTTCGTGCGCGCCTTTATCGATCACTTGGAATGCGTGCATACCGGGGAGGGGGACGCTGCCCAACTCGCTCAGATTCGAAGCTGCTTCGATACCGGGTACTCCGAGGATCCCGGACCGGTGCGGGAGACGCTCTCCGCGTGTCTTTCGTCGTTACAGCAGCGCTTCCTGGAAAGGCAGAACTCCGATGAAGCGGTGATCGCCTCCCTGCACGGCCGGATCAAGCTGCTGGAACAATCTGGCGCTTCTGCTCCGGTGGCGGCCGGCGGGCTCAGGACCGCGGTTGAAGATTTCGAGGCGGATGGCAATATCGTCGGTGTCAGCCTTGGCGTACTCGATGAAAATATCGAAGTAGCGATTCTCGTCGAAGATGCCGGTATCCAACAATTCGAATTCCATCCCGTTTCCATTGCGGCGGCGATTCTCCTCCACCAGCCAGCGGTACGGAAATTCAGACTGCGGGTACTTGTAGAGCATCTTGGCGTAGCTGTGGGTGGGGGTGGCGTCGAGGTAGAAATAATACTTCTTCACGTCCTCCCCATGGTTGCCCTCACTGGATGTCAAACCGAACAGCCGCTCCTTCAAAATGGGGTCGCGGCCATTCCAGAAGGCCGGCGCGCACACCAGGATCTGATAGCGGTCGCAGATGCCTCCGATGGAGTCCTCGCCCCAGCGGTAAGCCTTGCTGCGCGCTATGTCGTGGGTCAGGAAATCCCACGCCGTTCCGTGAGCGCTATAGTCCTCGCGCACCGTCCCCCAGGAACGATCGCTCACGTACGGCCCCCACTTTCTCCAGGGACGCACTGCTCCGGCGTACGATTCGAGGAGTCGTTGGTGTTCCGGCGTAATCTTCATGGCTGGCTGGCAATTAGAATAGCGACGTGCGGATCGCATACGGAAAGTGGCATCGGTGCCATGCAATTCTATCGCAGCAAGACGCAACCTGGCGAATCAGCAAGCATTGGGAAGCGGTTGCCGCGGATAACTCCTTATTGGTTCCTATCGAGTCAATCCCACTCATTGCAGTAAATCGCAACAAATAGGGATCACGCCGGGCGGCGCCCTGCTACACTGAAAACATAGTTGTTGTTCCGACCTTCCTGGCAGAAGACAGATTCTGCCTAGAATCGCCCGTGTAAGATGCACGGGACCACTTGGAAAGAGACCTTCGGGTGCTTCGGATGTGAGGTGAGTTGTCTCGCCTGAAGCAAAGAGGTTCTCGTGGCCACCCTTCTAAATCGAGTGGACCGTTCCGGCTCCAGCGGTTACCTTTCCGCGGCGGTGCTTGAGCGTGCTGCGTCCAACGGACGCAAGGATATGAATAGATTTAATCGACTCAACAACCTGCGATCACTGTATCGATCCACGTTCGACGAGTGGGCCTCGCAGGTAGTCCGGTTAGATGAGATTAGCGCTTCCGCCCAAGAGGGCCGAGGCCTTAGAGCGGCGCAGCAACGCACAGCGCAGGCGGAAACTGGTTATCGCGACGTTCGCAACCGGTTGGTCGAAGAGATGGCCGCTGGCGCCCATAGTTAAGAAAACAGATAGGGGATTATTTAAGATGTCTAAAACATGCGGAGATACAGCTCGCTTCCATCGGATTCGAAGTCAGCAACGCGTAAGACGCGCTCGTATGCGCGAACTGCGCGCGGAGATCGAAGCCCGTAAGGTCGCCGCGAATACCACAGGGGACAAGCCCAAGGCGTAAGAGCAACCCCGGCGGTCCGCAGCATTTGGAATGTTACCGCGCCCAGGGGAGGAATGTTTGGAAGCCAACAAACACAACCACGGCCGCCTTTACCGCGCCAAGATTGTTCCGTTTCGTGGACCGCCCGAGTACGGCGAGTGGTTTAGCACCGAATCCGACCTGCGCTCCGCAATGCAAACAGCGGCCCGCCTTATCGGAAATCGATACTACTGCGAGTCGAAGATGCTAACGTGCTCCGAATGCGACGTGGATGAAGCCCCCAAGGTTATCGCGACGTTATGACGGAGTACGGGATTTTTTGGACTACAGACGGACCATCCGGCATCGACCTCCGACATCGGCCGCTCCCGTTCGGTCCGCCGGACCAACTTTTGAGGAATACGCGCAAAACGGACTCGCTCCGGCGCCACCAGCCTGCGTGCTCCTGTTTCACTTGGCGCCGCGCCTTCGCGGCCTTTGCGCTTCTTACTTCCCAAGTCTGAGCGTTAGAAGCCAGTCACCAGGAATGAAGACAACTAGGCGAAACGCAAAGGTAGTCGGAAACAACAGGCGGCCCCGCAAGAACAAGCCCTGCAGACACTCGAATTGACTACGGCGTTGCAAAAGCTTTCCAGCCAAGCGGAACTGGAGAATTATGCACGTCGGACGCTTGCCGAGTCTGCGGGTGTAAAAGACTTGGATCTCGCGGCTCGCATCATCGGCCAGGTAAGCCGAACGCAAGCCGCATGGCCTTTCGGGAACGCTTGCGAAGCATTCCAGGTCGCGGTGGAGATGCTCCAGGAGATCCGGCCCGAAAGTCTTACTGAGTCCATGCTGGCCACGCAAATGATTGGAATCCATCACGCGGCGCTTTCGTGTCTTCAGCGGACCGCGCTACAAGCTAGATCTCTAGAGGATCTGGACGCTGCCTCCCGTGTGACCACTCGCTTCATGCGCCTGTATATGGAGCAACTGGACGCTATGGCAAAGCTGAAGGGCAAAACGGGGCAGCAAAAGATCACTGTCGAACACGTGGACGTGCACGCGGGTGGGCAGGCCATTGTTGGGCTGGTGAGCGCAAGTTGCTGCGGCGGATGAAGACGCAGGGAGACGCCGTCGTGGTGCACGGGCTGCGGGGACGAGCCTCCAACCGCAAGCTACCAGCGAAAACACAACAGCAAGCGCTGGTGATCCTACGGGAGCCGGACTGGCACGATTTTGGGC
>SHUD01000041.1 GCA_009697505.1 Bryobacterales bacterium | reverse complement strand
AACTCTGTACGGCGATACTACCAGCAAACGGCATAGTAAAAACGCTCGCGGATTGGCCAAACATCGCTAAACGACTCGCTGAGTCTAAGCGGCGGCGAAAACGGTTCTTTCTTTAAGTAAACGCTTATGGGGGTAGCTCCCCGGAGACGCTTACTATGAAGGAATGGACTCCGCTTCGATTACTGTCCGGCCAGCCCGGCTTGACGACGCAACTTTCGTGGCCGACTGCAACCTGCGGCTCGCGCAGGAATCGGAAGACCTCACGCTAGACCCGGATCGCGTAGAGCGCGGCGTCGCCGCCGTATTCGCGGATAGCGCGAAAGGCTTCTATCTGGTCGCGGAAATGGACGGCCAGCGGGCGGGCCAACTCATGATCACTTACGAATGGTCGGACTGGCGCAACGGCGTGTTCTGGTGGTTCCAAAGCGTGTACACCATGCCGGAGTTCCGCGGCCGTGGCGTGTTCCGCGCGCTCTACTCGCACGTCGAATCGCTCGCGGCCCAAGCGGGAAACGTGTGCGGACTGCGTCTATACGTGGCGCCTTCCAACGACCGCGCTCAGGCGGCCTATCTCAACCGTGGAATGCACAACAGCGGTTACCTGCTGTTTGAACACGACTTTGTCATTACAACGGACAGGGTGCTTCAGCGAGACGACTCACCACCGCGCTAAGGCTTCCCCAGCGTGCACAGCGGGTCGCCGATGACTATGTTCTGCCAGCTCAGCGCCGGAATTGCCAGATAGAAACTTTCCGCCAGGTTGCGCCCGCTGTAATATGCCGGCAGCAAGAGATCCGGCCGTGGCGTGAAAGTCAGGTAGGGTTCGTAGACGTGCCCGGAGCCGCCGGTGGCTCCTTCCAGGATCGAATCGGCGACCAGAGACTGCGGCGATCCCCCAAACCAAACGGTGCGCAGGACCCAATCGCGGCCGGGCATCCAGCTTTCCGGGGGGCGGGCGAAGGTGCGGCCATCGCTTGAAACATACTCGGTCACGATGCCGCCGGGCAGCCAGTGAAACCCGGGGAACCGCCGCGTGCGGTTGTCGTCGTTGGAGCCCCAACTGGCATAGCCGATCACGTTGGCCTGATCGTAAACCGGCTTGGTTGTCTCATCCAGGACCACGCGGTCTTGGGGAAGTAATATCGCGGCATTGCGCAGCCAGTCGTTGCCGGCCGCATCGCTGGAGTTGGTAAGATCGATGACGAACTTGCCGCGATTGGACGCCTGCAAAGCGCGGTCGATCATCGCCTTTACACCCGCCAGGTCGTAGGCGGCGAGCCGCGTCACCAGATATATGGGAAACCGCGGGTGGGAAAACGGCGCGTCGCGTTTTCCAAAAAACGGATTGGGGATGCTGCCCCGGAGAGCGTGCGGCTTGCCGCCGGCTAAGTCCGTGTACAGCAGGGTCAATTCACCATCCACGGAGGCGGCGCTCGCGTCGGTGCCGCCCGTGCCCGGGATCCGCAAGGGAACCCCCGCCGTGGTGACGATGTAGTAAATGCTTTCGACAAGCCCGCGGCGCCGCAAGCATTCGCCGATCACCCGAGCGATTTCGCGATCGTAGTCTTCGCGCGGGATGTCCTCGTTGGTGGCAGTCTTCACGTGGCAGACATTGCCGGGTGGCACGCCGCGGCGCTGGACGTAGTATTCGCCGATGCTCCGCGAAAGCTGGGAATTGTCGTTGACCACGACCAGCACGCGCTCCGGCGTGGTGGCCACCGCCGGAGGACTCGGCAAACACAGCACGAAAGCTAGCCGTAGCACGGTGCGTGGTACCATCGCTTAATATCCTAAGCAGCCGGACTGGAGCGGGCGAGACGGTGAGATACTGGAGACAGATCCTAAGGATAGTGTCATGGACCTCGATCAGCTCCATACTTTTCTCGAGATCGTCCGCCTGAAGAGCTTCTCTAAGGCCGCGCAGTCTTGTTTCCGGACTCAGCCGGCCGTGAGCGCGCAGATACGCCAGCTGGAGCAGGAGATGACCTCTCCGCTGTTTGAGCGGTTGGGCACCAGGATCGCCCTCACGCCTGCCGGGCACATCTTCGCCGAATATGCCGAACAGATCCTGGATCTCAAGCGGCGCGCGCAGGATTCTATCAATGAGCTGGAGCGGGTGCCGCGCGGCGAGTTGGTCATTGCCGCCAACGAAGCCACCTGCATTTACGTTTTGCCGCGCGTATTTTCGGAATACAAGAAGCGCTTTCCGAACGTGCAGATCCTGGTGGACCGCTCCTATACGTCGCGCGTCGTTGAAGCGGTGGTCGATAACCAAGCCGACTTCGGAATCACGCAGCTCCCGGTGACGGAAAAGCGCCTACAGGTGACCAAGATTCACGCCGATGAGATCAAAGCCTTGCTTCATCCCGGACATTCCCTGGCGCAGAAAGAACGCATCACACCACAAGACCTGATTGACGTGCCGCTGCTGTTACCCAAGGCAGGCCACACGCGGAGCCTGCTCAACGCGTGGCTGGAACCGGTGGAGGATCAAGCCGTCATCTCGATGGAATTGGATTCCACGGAAATGCTGAAGCGCTTCGCGATGGCGGAACTGGGCGTGGGCTTCGTCGCCGGATCGCACTGCCGCGAGGAAGTGGCCGCGGGACGGCTGGTGGCCAGGCCACTGGGGCCGGAACCGATGGTCCGCCAGATTGGACTGATCTACAGGAAAGACAAAGCCCTCTCCAAGGCGGCGCTGGGATTTATTGAAGTGACGATGAGCCATGCGGTAACGGAAGCAGCCGCGCCCCTTAAACGGGCCGGAGCGGCGGAACGGACCACGGTGCGAGCGGTACCGCTGGAAAACGGAAGATGAATCGCGTAACCGTCAAGACCTCCACGATTTTCATCGCCAAGCGCGGGCGGACCCAGGTGTTCCGCTCGGTGAATGAGGTGCCGCCCAAGTTGCGCAAGGAACTGGAGGAGTCCACCAACAGTTTCAACTCCGCCACCATCCTCATCGCCGACCGCCGCGGGCGGGCCGAAATCATCAAGGCGTTGAACGGTCTGCCGTCGGGCCTGCGCAGCCGCTTGACGGCCTCGCTCGCGGCGCGTCCGGCGGCGGTAGCGGAACCTGCCTCCACAAGAGCGCCCGCAGCCGAGGTGGCGGCGTGGCTGCGATTTTTGCGCCGCAAATGGCTGGAAATCACGTTGCCGTCAGTGGTGGTACTGGTGGTATGGGTGGCCTTTCACTACCTTTAAACTTCCGCTCATAAAGCCGGTCTCCGTGCCGATGAGCCCAGGGTGGAACGGCGTGGAGAATCGCGGCTCAGAGTCAGCCAGGCAGTCAAGCTGAAAGTTCTGGACCGCATGGCCGGGCCCAGCCTGGGCCGCGCGATTGACGCGGAGGTCGTAGAGGTTTCCGGCAGCGGAATGCGGCTGCGCATCAAAGTTCCGGTGCCCTGCGGAGCTCCGGTGGAAATCGATGACCACGCCCTGATACTGCTGGGCGAAATCTGCCGCTGCGTCCAGGAAGCAGACGGGACCTACACCGCGGGATTGCGCGTATACGAAACGCTGATGACTTCCGATTTGCAAGAATCCTCTTTGCAAGAATTCTCTGGGCAAAAACCAGCTCTGTAAAAACCAAGCTGGCCCGCTCGTTCATAATAAAGAACGTGCAGACTGACCGGGTGGCAATTTTTGGCAGCGGTGGGCAACTGGGTGTGGAACTGAAAACCGAGTTCGCCAGGAGAGGTTTTGAGGTCGCGGGGTTTGAGCGGAGCACCGTCGATATTGCCGACGCCGCGCAAGTGGAGCAGTTGCTGGCCAAGTTCGATCCCGCCGTCGTGTTGAACGCCGCCGCCTACAATCAGGTCGACGTGGCCGAAAAGGAGCCGCAGGCCGCCTACTCCGTGAACGGACTGGCGGTGAGAAACCTGGCGCTGGCCTGCCGTCAAGTGGACGCGCGCCTGGTGCATTTTTCCACGGACTACGTTTTTGACGGTACCGCCGGGCGCGCCTACACGGAACAGGACGTGCCGCGGCCGCAGGGCGCTTACGCGGTCTCCAAGCTGGCCGGCGAATACTACGCGCGCGCTTACCTGGATCAAGCGCTGATCATCCGCACTTCCGGCGTCTACGGCCCAGCGGGACTGCATACGGCGCGCGGTAATTTTGTCGAGCTGATGTTGCGGTTGGCCGATGGCGGACAACCCATCAAGGTGGTGGAGGATCACGTGGCGTCACCGACGTTTGCTCCGGCGCTGGCATCCCGCACCGCGGACATGGTGGAGCGCGGCGCGCAGGGACTCTTTCATATTGGCGGCGGAACGCCGATTTCCTGGTTCGATTGGGCCGTGAAAATTTTCGCGGCGGCGAAGCTGAATCCTCCGCTGAAGCCCACCAACGAGCGCGAGTTCCGCACGGCCGCGCGGCGGCCTAAGTATTCGGCGCTTTCCAACGCCAAGATGGAGGCGCTGGGGATCGATCCGATGCCCGCCTTGGAACAGGCGATCGACCTATACTTGTTGGCGCGCGGCCGCCACAAGAATTAGAAAACGTAGCATTAGAAATCGAGCGTATCGCCCACCTTGAGTCCATTTTTCCTGGCGCTCCCGGCGTTGATCTCCAGCGCATACTTAGACTTGTAATTGCCGCCGTAATTGGTGCAGTCCTTGGCGGCGGTGGCCGTGCACGGAGGCGTGTCGAGCGACATCTCCACAATGCGGCGGTCGTGATCCATCCAGATGATGTCGAGCGGAATCTTGGTCTGATACATCCAGTAGTGGAATATATTTTCCTCGGGATGAATGAACAGCATGCCGCGATTAGCGGGCATGGTCTCGCGGAACATCATGCCCTTAATCAGTTCGATGTCGTCGCGCATGGTTTCCGAGTTGATCTTCGCGCCGTTGGGGAAGGTGACGATGGTGAGCCCGATCTCATCGGTAACGTTGGAGTTCGAGCCGCAACCGGATAGGGCCGCCGCCGCAACCAGAACCACCACGAGTAGAAGGCGCATTCCCCTAGAATAGTGGGTTGAGTTCCTTTTTCAAACGCGTCCGGCTTACGCTCGAGATGATCAAGTTTGAGCACTCCGTGTTTGCCCTGCCCTTTGCTCTCACCGGAGCACTGCTGGCGTGGCGCGAGGCGGGCTTTTCGCGCGAGGGCATGTGGCTCAAACTGGGCTGGATCGTGCTGGCCATGGTCGCGGCGCGCTCGGCCGCGATGGCCTTCAACCGCGTGCTGGACGCCGATATCGACGGCCGGAATCCGCGGACCAGAATGCGGCACTTGCCGGCAGGGTTGTTGTCGCGCGGCTTCGCCTGGGGATTCATCGCGTTCTGGAGCGCGGTATTTCTGTATGCCGCGCGAGCCTTGAATCCTCTGTGTTTTAAGCTCGCGCCGCTGGCGCTCGGGATCGTCATGTTTTACTCCTACACCAAGCGCTTCACCGCGTTGTCGCATCTGGTGCTGGGATTTTCGCTGGGGATCGCTCCGGCCGCGGCCTGGATCGCGGTGCGCGGGTCGCTGGATTCGCGGATTCTGTGGCTGACGGCGGCGGTGACGCTGTGGACCGCGGGATTCGACATCATCTATTCGTGCCAGGACTACGAATTCGATCTCGAAGCCGGCCTGTTCAGTATTCCGCGCCGCCTGGGTATCGCGGGCGCATTGTGGATTTCGCGGGCTCTGCATCTGGGAATGCTGGCGTGCCTGCTGATACTGGTGCGGGTCTTCGCGCTTGGCGGCCTGGCCTTGGCGGGCATCGCGGCGGTGGCCGGAATCCTGCTGTGGGAACACAAGCTGGTATGGCCGGCCGATCTGTCCCGCGTGGACGCGGCGTTCTTCACCATGAACGGCTACGTGAGCGTGATATTCTTGGTGTTTTGGGCCGGTGATATCTTTTTCCGGTAACGACCCAACCTGGCACAGGCCAAACGATGACACCCGCATTCGAAGACTCCCGGCTTTCCACCATCCGCGACAAAGTGGAGGAGGGCCAGCGGCTGAGTTCCGAAGACGGGCTGACGCTATACAGGACGCCCGACCTGCTGGGCGTGGGCTGGCTCGCCAACCGCGTGCGGGAGCGCCTGCACGGCAACAAGACGTATTTCAACGTCAACCGCCACATCAATCCGACCGACGTGTGCGTCGCCAGTTGCAAACTGTGCGCGTTCGGCAAAAAAGCCAAAGACCCCACGGCATACACTTGGTCGCACGAACAGATCTGGGAGCGCGCCGGCCACGGCTATAGCGAAGCGGTGACGGAATTCCATATTGTCGGTGGGCTGCATCCTGAGCTCACGCTCGACTGGTACTGCGAGATGCTGCGCGGGTTGAAGCAGCGCTATCCGAAGGTGCACCTGAAGGCGTTCACGATGGTCGAGATCGGCTACTTCGCGCAGCGCACCAAGCTGAGCCATCGCGAAGTGTTGGAGCGTTTGAAAGGCGCCGGCATGGACTCGATGCCGGGCGGCGGCGCCGAGATTTTCTCCGAGCGCGTGCGGCGCATCATCTGCGACCACAAGATTTCGGGCGACCAATGGATCGACGTGGCGCGCATCGCGCACAAGCTGGGGATTCATTCCAACTGCACCATGCTCTATGGGCACATCGAGACCGAAGCAGACCGTGTCGACCACCTGCTCAAGCTGCGCGGCTTGCAGGATGAAACGCGGGGCTTCCAGACGTTCATCCCGCTGGCGTTCCATCCCGACAATACGGCGATGGAGCATGTGGGCAAGACCACGGGCTTCAACGATATTCGCGAGATCGCTGTGTCGCGCCTGATGCTGGACAACATTCCGCACATCAAGGCGTACTGGGTGATGATGACTCCGCAGATCGCGCAGATCGCACTTCGCTTCGGCGCCGACGACCTGGACGGCACGGTGGTCGAGGAAAAAATCTACCGTGACGCCGGGGGAGCCACCAGCGGCAGCCTGCGCCGCGGCGACTTACTGCGCCTGATCCAGGAAGCCGGCCGCGAGCCCGTCGAGCGCGACACGCTCTACCGCGCCGTCGAGCGCAAAGAAGCCGAGAACGTGTTTACGGTGCTGGTGTAGGTCTGCAGGTTCACAGTTCTTCCTGGGCAATCATGTTGCCGATATCTCTGGCCCCGTGCAAAACTCTGACAACGTCTATGCCAACGGAGTGTGGGACGTAAAAAACGAGGTAGTTTTCAAATCCATGCACGGGGAAACGGCGCAAACCGGCAAGCCCAACGATTCCTGAGTCATAAGGAACACCAGCATGCGGCTGCTCCAAGAGCACCGCGCAGGTTTGGGCCACGGCCCAAAATACCGTTCGGCGAGTGCGGCATCGGCCGTTTCTCCGAAATAGACGAACTGCTCCAACAGGTCCATCCGGGCCCGTGGACGCTGGGTGACAGCCGGGATCATTTCCGGCTGGTTTTCCCACGGATCTGCAGTTTGCGGATGGCCTCCCGCTTGAGCTCAGCCCAGAACGTCTCGTCGGCCCGAATGGGATCACCCGAATTGAGACCTTCCAGCAGCAACGCATCCAACTTGGCCCCGGCATGGCGCTTTCGATCTTCCCGGATCAGTTCGCGAACGTACTCGCTGGGCGTGCTGTAGCCCCTCTTGATTTGCGCTTCGACGTAGTCTTTGAGATCCTCCGGCAAGGAGACATTCATGGAGGTCATGGGCATAACCTTAATCTGCCACATTTTGGCAGATCTTGCCAGCCGGTCCTGAGGCCTACGCCCCGAGCACCCGCCGCCCTTCGATCCGCCAATTCCCGGACAGAATGAGCGCGATTCCCTCGCTATAGATGCGGTGCTCTTCTTTCAAGATGCGGGCGGCCAGGGTTTCCGCCGTGTCGCCGTCGAGCACCGGCACGACGGCTTGCTGGATGATCGGCCCCGAGTCGAGCCCTTCGTCCACAAAGTGCACCGTGCAGCCGGAGAACTTCACGCCGTGATCCAGCGCCTGCTGCTGCACTTCCAGGCCTGGGAACGAGGGTAATAACGAAGGGTGAATATTCACGATACGCAGCGGAAAACGGCGGATAAATTCGGTGCTCAAAATGCGCAGGTAACCGGCGAGGCAGATCAGATCCACGCGGGCTTTCTCAAGCTCACCGATCATCTCGCGGCAGTGAACCTCGCGCTCGACACCCGGGGAGGGCAGAACCAGTGCATGCAGGCCACGTTCGCGCGCGGCGGCGATTCCTGGCGCAGCGGCACGATTCGAAATGACAATGGCAATTTCGGCATCCAACTTCCCGGAAGCGATAGCATCCGCGATGGCCAGGAAATTCGAACCGCGGCCGGAAATGAGAATGCCTAGGCGTTTCACCGTGGAATCGTGGCTACTCGTAAACAACCCGCTCGCGGCGCGCCGGGATCACCGCGCCGATGGGATACCAAGGTTCTCTCAGCTTGTCGAGGATCTTCCCTGCCTCGGCCAGTTTCCTCGGCGAGACGACGAAAATCATCCCGATACCGAGATTGAAGGTCCGCCGCCAATCGTCTTCCGGAATGCGGCCGATCTTGCGCAGGACCTCGAAGATCGGCAACACCGGCCAGCTCCCCAGATCGATGCGCACGCCGAGGCCTTTGGGCAGAATGCGCGGAGTATTGTCGGTGATGCCGCCGCCGGTGATATGCGCGGCGCCCTTGAGAATTCCCGCGTCGTCCAACGCACGCAACGGCTTCAGATAGCTGCGATGCAGCTTGAGCAGTTCATCGCCAATCGTCGTCTGCAGGCCTTCGACCTGGGAAGACGGCGCGTGGCCGGCAACTTCAAACAGAAGTTTGCGTGCCAGCGAGTAACCGTTGGTGTGCAAGCCCGTGGAAGGCAGTCCGATCAGCACGTCACCGGAACGGATCTTGGCCCCGGTCAGCATCTTACTGCGCTCTACCGCCCCGACGATGAAACCCGCCAGATCGTATTCGCCGGGAGCGTAGAAACCGGGCATCTCAGCCGTCTCGCCGCCAATCAGGGCGCAGCCGTTGGCGCGGCAGCCGCGAGCGATACCGGAGACCACTTGCGCGGCCACTTTCGCGTCGAGTTTGCCCACGCCGAAGTAATCCAGGAAGAACAGCGGGACGGCTCCCTGCACGGCAATGTCGTTCACGCAGTGATTGACCAGGTCTTCGCCAATGGTCGAGTGGCGGCCGGTCAAGAACGCCAGTTTCAGCTTGGTTCCCACGCCGTCGGCGGAAGAAATCAGCACGGGTTCCCGGTATCCCTTGAGCAGGAATCCGCCGCCAAAGCTGCCGATGTCGGTCAGCACGCCGCTGGTAAAAGTCTTGCGCGCCAGGGTGCGGATGGAGGCAACGGCGCGGTCCGCTTCGTCGATACTGACTCCGGCGTCCTGATAGCCGATGGGTTTCTTTAGAGCCATGAAATTTAATAGTAAGCGACGGGTCGGGCACCTGTACACTAACGGCTGTACACTGATAACTGGTGCGCGCCGTCTTGAGATATATGATTGCCGTCCGATCGCTCGCGGTCTGCGTGCTTGTGATCGCCTTACACGCTCAGTATCCCGGTGGTCAATATCCCGGTGGTCAATATCCCGGCGGACAATATCCGGGTGGTCAATATCCCGGCGGCCGTTATCCTGGAAGCCCCTACCCAGGCGGGCGCTATCCCGGGGGTACGGGTGGACCGGTAGGCATTCCAGGCCGCGGCGGCGGGCGCGGCAGAACCGAGGGCCCCTCCGATCGCGCTCCCGGCCGGGGCCGCAATCAGAAAGAAGCGATACCGGTCATCACCACGACGGGGATGTTGCGCCGCGTATCCGGCAACCAGTTTGTATTGGAAGCCGACGATCATCGCATCATCACCTACGCGTCCGGCGATAAGATGACCGTGCAGAAGGACGGGAAAGACACCGAGCTGACTTCGTTTTCCGTTGCCGATCACTTGAGCGTCGATGCGTTCTCCGATGACGTGGGCTATTTCACGGCCACCGCGGTAACGTTCACGGCGCCGGGTACGGCGCAAGAACGAGAACTGGCCGCGCGCACCTGGGACCTGCCGGATATGGGACCGGCAGCGAAAGCCGCGCCGGCAGCCCGGCGTGATTCAGACGCGGACGAACGCCCCACGCTGCGCCGGAAGAGCGACAGCGCAGAGCCGAAAGAAACGGCCCCTAGGGATGCAACCCCGCAAGAGGCTCCCGCGCAGGAAGCTGCCGTCGAACCCGTAGCGCCGGCGAGAGCCACGACCACGGTTCGGCCCGATGAACCGGCCGCGGATGCCGACGATCCGGGCCGCCCAGCGTTGCGCAGAGGCAGACCTGCTCCGCGGGCTGTGGCGTCCGCCAGCGCACCCGCGAACACGGCTTCTTCCGGATCCGCCGCGCCTCCCGCGCAGATGGAGCCTGCCACCGCGCCGGCGGAGGTGGCGCCGGCAACGCGTCCCGCGGAAGTAGCCGCCGACGTCATCCCCATTCAAGAAGATCCCATCATGGTGAAGGCCAAGGAAGCTGCCGCGGCATACACCGGGACGCTTCCAAACTTCCTGTGCCGCCAGATCACGACCCGCTATGACAGCGACAGTCCGAAAGCGAGCTGGCAAGCGCGGGACACGATCACCGCCGACATAGCCTATGAGAACGGCGAGCAGCGCTATCAAAATGTCAAAGTCGGCAACAAGTCCGTCGCCTCGATCGAGCAGACCGGCGGCAATTGGTCCACGGGTGAGTTCTCTTCCTGGCTGGACGATTTGTTCGATCCGTCGACCGCCGCCCGCTTCCGCCGCAGCGGCCAGGAGCAGTTACGGGGCCGCTCCACCTATGTCTTCAAGTTTGAAGTGACGCGCGAACACTCGCACTGGCGCGTAATTCAGGCGTCGCAACTCTACTACCCGGCCTTCCGGGGGACGCTATGGGTGGACCGCGAGAGTTCGCGGGTGCTGCGCTTTGAAGTAGAAGGCCGGAACATTCCTCCCTTGTTCCCGCTGGACAAGATCGAAATCGCCACCGACTACGATCTGGTCCGCCTTTCCACCGTGCAGCCGTACCTGTTGCCCACGGTCGCCGAGGTCCTGAGTTGCGAACACAGCTCGTCGCACTGCGCCCGCAATCGCATCGAATTCCGCAACTATCACCGGTTCGGCTCCGAATCCGGCATCGTCTTCGATGATAAACAAGATGATAAACAGCGGGATGACAAGCAAGACGACAAGCAAGGCGCCAAGCAGTGAAACGGTTTCCAGCCGCCGGGCGTCCATAGGCTGTTATACTAGCTAGAACTCCTTTAAAGCTTCTTCCACTATGCTGAGATTGTTCGCCGTACTATCTGTGTGTGCCGGTTTAGGTTACTCCGCCGATTTCTTGACAGGGCAAGGCGCGCGCGCCGTCATAGGGCAGAAAACGTTCACCGCGCAGGACACGGGCGCCTCCAACACCATTCTGGGAGCCGTGGGTGGGTTGGCCTATGCGGCCAATACGTTATACGCGGCCGACGCTAACCGTCTGGGACTCCTTCCCAATAACAACCGGGTCTTGATTTTCAATAACATCCAACAGCAGTTCCCGGCGGTCGATGCGGAGATCCCTGACAATTCAGGACGTTGCCCGGTGTGCGGCGGCGCGGCCTCGTTGGTGGTGGGACAGCCCGATTTCACCACTGTCACCCAGGTATTGCCTCCCACGCGGGCCAGCCTCCGCTTGCCCACGGCGTTGGCCACCGATGGCAAGATCCTGGCGGTAGCCGATACCGCGAACAATCGAATTCTCATCTGGAAATCGATTCCCTCCACGAACGGGCAGAATGCCGATATTGTCCTGGGGCAGGCGGACTTCATCACGGTAGCGCGGCTGACGGTGACGGCAAGCGCTCTGCGCGGACCGCAGGGTGTGTGGATTCAGAACGGTAAATTGTTGGTCGCCGACACCCAGAACAACCGGGTGCTGATCTGGAATGCGATTCCCACGCAGAATAATCAGCCGGCGGACGTGGTGCTGGGGCAGCCCAACTTTACCACCGCGCCCTTCGTGAACCTGGTGGACCTGAACGTGCCGGCGACCGCCGCGACCATGCTTAGCCCCACGTCGGTGACCAGTGACGGAACCCGCCTCTACGTCTCCGACCTGGGATTTAATCGCGTGCTGATCTGGAACTCCATTCCCACGCAGAACCAGAAAGCGGCGGACGTGGTGATCGGACAGCCAAACTTTACCGACTCGATCGCGAACAATCTCGCCGGTGGAACCCTGTGCGCATCCAATGGAACCGATCCCACCAGCGGGAATCCGACGTATCCGTTCCGCTGCGCGGCGACCTTGAGTTTCCCGCGCTATGCGTTGTCGAATGGCACGCGCCTGTTCATCGCCGATGGCGGCAACGACCGTATCCTGGTTTTTAATACCATTCCCGCGCGGAACGGAGCGCGTGCGGATGCTGTTTTGGGCGAGCCGGATGAGTTCTCGGATCTGCCCAGCAACGCCACCTTAACGCAGTCGGCGTCGGATCTGACGGCGATTCCCACTTCGCTCGCCTGGGACGGCGAAAACTTGTACGTGGCCGATGCGACGGACTACCGGATCCTGGTGTTCACCGCGCAGCGCCCGGATCTACCCCTCGCCGGCATCGTCAACGCGGCGAGCAAAGCGGTGTACGCAAGCGGCTCGGTGACTTTGGGCGGGAGCATCACCGAAAAGAATACGGTAACCGTGACCATCGCCGGCACGGCATATACGTACACAGTCGTGGCCGGTGACACTTTGGAGAAGGTGGCCCTGGGTTTGACGGCTCTCATCAACGCTCCCCGGGCGGGTAGCCCGTCGGGAGATCCGAACGCGTTCGCGTTTGTGGAAAGGGGATTCAATCTGATCCGGTTGATCGCCCGCAAACCGGGGCTCGATGGCAACAGTGCCACGTTGACTTCCACAACTTCGGCCAGCGCGGCGCTCACGGCGGTCGCCAGTTCGGCGTTTCTGGCCGGTGGCGGCAGCGCGGCCCAGGTTGCACCAGGTGCGGTTATTCTGGTGCGGGGCACCAACCTTGCCAACGGGAGCGCCAGCGCGAACCAGAAAGCTCCGCAACTTCCGTGGGAACTGGCGGGCGCCCAATTGTATTTCGATGGCATGCGCCTTCCCTTATTTTCGGCTTCTCCGACGGAGATTCGCGCGCAAGTACCCTTCAGTGTGACCGGCTCGAGCAGCGTTGCCGCCTGGGTGCGCGTGAAGCGGCCGGATGGCAGCGTCACCGTGACGTCCGCGATTGGCGTTCCCGTGGTGGAGGCCAATCCTGGCATTTTCGCCGACGAGACTCCGGGAGCGCAGGAGCCGCGTGTGGCGACCGCGATCCACGGTTCCAGTTACGCGACGGGCACGATTTCCGTGGACGGCTCGATTCAGAAAGACGACAAGGGAACCGTCACCATCGGCGGCAATCCCTACGTATACACGGTGCTGGAAGCTGACACGTTGGCGACCGTGCGCGACGCCTTCGTCAAGCTCATCAATGCCAACCCGGATGAGCAGGTGATAGCCTCGGCGGCGCCCGCTTTCACGCGCATCCGCTTGCGGGCCAAGGTGCCGGGACCGGCGGGCAACGGAATCACGTTGGAAGCGAAAGTGGAACGCGGTCCCTCCACCTTGACGGGTGAGCAATTGGCCATCACGCCGACCAATGCCGCTACGTGCTGTGCCAACGTAGCCGGGTCCTTGATCACTCAGGATAACCCGGCGGTCCCCGGTGAAACCATCATTTTGTACGCAACCGGGCTGGGAATTATTGGACCCGAAGAAGCGCGGCTCGCCACGGTGGGACGCGATGGTTTCCCCTACACTGGGCCGGCGTCGAACATACCCCTGCAGTTTGTGACAGCCACGGGAGGCGCTACCACCGGGTTTGCCACGACAGCCCAGGTGATTTCCGCGGGCCTAAAGGTCGGCGAGATCGGCGTATACGAAATCGTGCTGGAAGTCAGCCCGGGGGTAACTCCCAACCCGCTGGCCCAATTTTCGCTATCGCAGGGAATCGGCACCAGCAACATCGTCGTCATCCCGGTCGCGGCCACCCTCCAGCAATAGCCTTACGGGTTGGTCTCGTCGTAGGGGCGGTAGCCCGCCCCCTGCATCGCCGCCCGCGCCGTGGGCCCATCTTCGGGCGTGACATAAAAGAACGCTCCAACGCGTTCAGTGCGGAAGATCGTGCCTCCCGTGTAGCGATCCGGTTCCACCAGGTAGTCGAGCCCGCTATCCGTGAATAATGATTCGAGCGCCAACGCTTCCTTCAGCTTCTTGGCGATGTAGATCAGGTCGAGCTCCCGATCGCCGAAATGGTCCACGTCCTGGCGCATCTTGAAGTTTTAGCGTAGCGCAATGTGTAGGAACTGAGATTTCCGCGCCGCTGTGGCCACCAGAAATACATGCATCCGGCGCCGGCGGCGTTTCCCTTAACTCAGGAAGAGGCTCTGTATTGGCTTGCGTTGCGCATGACGCCCGGCCTGGGAACCCGCAAAGCCGGACAGTTGATCGAAGTATTCCGGAGTCCGCAAGCCATTTTCCGGGCCTCGCGGTCCGAACTGGAAGCTGCGGGAATCTCCGCCAGCGTGGCCCAGAGCATCGCCAGCGGCTGCGCTTTCGACGAAGCCGCCGAGCAGCAGGCCCAGGCCGCCGAGGCGGGAGCGGAGTTGGTTCCCATCACCGATTCCCGGTATCCGCCGGCCTTGCGGGACATCTTCGATCCGCCGCCGCTTCTTTTCGCACGCGGGAACATAGAAATGCTGAACACCCTGATGCTGGGCGTAGCCGGAACACGGCGCCCCACTACCTATGGAACAGCCGCGTCCGCAAGATTAGCCAAAGACCTGGCCCTGGCCGGCCTCACGATTGTCAGCGGAATGGCTCGTGGCATTGACACGTCCGCGCACCGCAGCGCGCTCGAAGCCGGCGGCGCGACGATCGCTGTCTTCGGGTGCGGCGTGGATCAGACCTACCCGGCGGAGAATCGCAAACTCGCCGAGCAAATTGCCACGCAGGGTCTGATCATCAGCGAATTCCCTATGGCCGCGCCCCCTTATCCGCAGAACTTTCCTATCCGCAACCGTATCATCAGCGGCATGAGCGCCGGGGTTTTGGTGGTGGAGGGAAGCGAATATTCGGGTTCGGCGATCACGGCAAAACTGGCCGCCGAACACAACCGGGAAGTGTTCGCGGTGCCTGGCAATATCACCTCAAAGATGAGCTGGGGACCCAATCTACTGATCAAACAAGGGGCAAAACTGGTTCAGGAATGGAACGACGTGGTGGTCGAGCTGCGGCCGGAGGATCGGCGGCGGCTGGTGGACCAGTGCCGCAACCGATTGAATCTACAAGATAAAAACTCCGAGGAAACTAACACTATGCAACCGGCATCTATTAGAAACGTAGTAGGCGGCAAGATTCTGGACCGGCTCCGCCCGGATGCCCCGACGGGGCTCGACAACCTGATAGAGTCAATAGACGGGTCCTCTGCCTCGGAGATTATCGCGGCCCTGTTCGAGCTGGAACTCGACGGGCGAGTGCGGCAACTTCCGGGGAAAAGCTACATTCGCGTGTGGGGAGAATGAACCGGGTGCTGAACCTGCGTCCGGGGTCATGCTAAGATTCGGTTGTTTTAGAGCAGGGTTGTTTTAGAGCAGGGTTGTTTTAGCGTAGCGTTGTTTTGGATCAGGAAGGTTTCACGCACTCATATGGCAAAGAATCTCGTCATCGTCGAATCTCCGGCGAAGGCGAAAACCATCGGGAAATATTTAGGCAAGCAGTTCTTAGTCAAGGCGTCCTTGGGGCATATCAAAGATCTGCCCAAGAAAAATCTGTCGGTCGACGTCGACAACGATTTCAAACCGGTATACGAGGTCATCGAAGGCAAGAAGAAGCTGATTCAGGAGCTGCGGCAAGCAGCGAAAAGCGCCGAGAACATCTATCTGGCGGCTGACCCGGACCGCGAAGGCGAGGCCATCTGCTTCCACCTGCAAGAGGAGCTCGAAGGAAATAAGAAGAACGGCCCGAAGATCTTCCGGGTGATGTTCAACGAAATCACCAAGAACGCCATTCAGAAGGCGTTCGAAAAGCCGCTCCAGGTCAATTTGCATTTAGTCGACGCGCAACAGGCGCGCCGCATTCTGGATCGTCTGGTGGGCTACAAGATCTCCCCGCTCCTGTGGGACAAGGTCCGCCGAGGTCTTTCCGCGGGGCGCGTGCAGACGGTGGCGTTACGCGTGATTGTCGACCGCGAGCGTGAGATCCGGGCGTTCCAGAAGAAGGAATATTGGACCATCGACGTGAACCTCGGGGCCAAGAAACCGCCTCAGTTGACGGCGCATCTGGCCAAGAAGAATGACGAGAACGTGGAAATCGCGGATCAGGCCGGGGCCGACGCGATCGTGAAAGCACTGGAAGACACGGCCTATGTGGTCCGCTCCGTGGCCAATCGCGAGAAGCGGCGCCATCCTGTTCCTCCGTTCATTACTTCCACTCTGCAACAGGAAGCGGCGCGCAAGCTGCGCTTCAGCGTGAAGCGCACCATGATGCTGGCGCAGAAACTGTACGAGGGCGTGGAACTCGGCAAAGACGAAGACGCGGTGGGTCTGATCAGCTACATGCGTACGGATTCGACCCGCGTTTCCAACGACGCGCTGGACGAAGTCCGCGCCATGATCGAGGAACGCTACGGCGTCGATTACCGTCCGGAAAAACCGAACTTTTATAAGAGCAAGAAAGACGCCCAGGACGCGCACGAAGCCATCCGGCCGACGTCGGCGCTGCGCACTCCCGAGAGCATCGCCAAGTTCGTGGCCGAAGACGAATTGAAGCTGTACGGGCTGATCTGGCAGCGGTTTGTAGCGTCGCAGATGACGCCGGCCGTATTCGATCAGACCACCATCGACGTCGACGCCAAGGGTAAGGACGGCGCGGCTTACATTTTCCGCGCTACCGGCAGTGTAGAGAAATTCAACGGCTTCCTGCGCGTGTATAAAGAAGGTAAGGACCAGAAGGACGAAGACGACGAGGAAGAGAAGAGCAAGCTGCCGGTGGTGACCGAAGGCGAGGTGCTGAAGTTCAAGAGCATCGAGCCGGAGCAGCACTTCACGGAGCCTCCGCCGCGCTTCACCGAAGCCACGCTGGTCAAGGAGTTGGAAGCCGACGGCGTGGGGCGCCCGTCCACCTACGCGTCGATTCTCTCCACCATCCAGGACCGCGAGTATGCGCGCAAGGAGGGCGGCAAGTTCTTCCCTACCGAGTTGGGCATGGTAGTGACCGACCTGCTGCTCGAAAGCTTCGACGATCTGTTCGACGCCGGCTACACGGCGCGCATGGAAGCCGAACTCGACGCCATCGAAGAAGGCAAGATCGACTGGCGCACTTCGATGAGCGACTTCTACGCGCGCTTCGAGAAGGACCTGGAACACGCCGCGCGCAACATGACCGACATCAAGCGCATGGAAAAGCCCACCGACCTGGTGTGCGACAAATGCGGCAAACCGATGGTCATCAAGTGGGGCAAGCACGGCAGCTTCATCGCCTGCACCGGATATCCGGAATGCACCAGCACGCGCGAGCTCACCGTGGATCTTCCCGATGTCGATTCCGCGGACCTCACCGAGCAGGATGAGACTACCTATTGCGACAATTGCGGCCGTCCCATGGTGCTCAAGAAAGGCCGCTTCGGGCAGTTCATGGCCTGTACCGGCTACCCGGATTGCAAGACCACCAAGCAGTTGGGCGAAGCCCAGAAGCCCAAGGATATTCCGCTCGATGAAGACTGTCCCCAATGCGGCGGCAAGATGGTCAAGAAGTACGGTCGCTATGGGGAATTCGTGGCCTGCGGCAACTACCCCAAATGCAAGTTCATTAAGCAGAAGACCATCGGCGTGAAGTGCCCCAACTGCACGGAAGGCGACGTGGTGGAGCGGCGCTCCAAACGTGGCAAAACGTTTTACGGTTGCAGCCGCTATCCCGAGTGCGACTTCGTCGGCTGGGGCAAGCCGATCTCTGAAAAGTGCCCGGAATGCGGCGGAAGCTACCTAGTCGAGAAGTACCTCAAGGCGGGCGCCTTCGCGCAGTGCCCCAACACCGAGTGCAAGTTTAAGAAGCCGCTGGAGGCGGCGCCCGTCGAGGCAACGGCGTAATGGCCGGGGCCTTGGCTGGCAAGGCCCCGGGTCCGGATTACGGACTCGATTCTCCCGCGCTGGTGCACGACTGGTGGCACCGCGCGGGTTGGTTTGTCGCGATCGGCGTGGGTGTCTGGTTCATCAATCACCAGGAATACCCGGGAGTCTCCGCGCGGTTGTTCGCGGTTATGGGGTCGCTGGGTCTGCTTTCCGCCGGCGTTGCGAGCTACAAGATCCAATCCAGCCGCCAGGGCAAGCTGCGTTTGCGGGACCAACTATTGGATCAACTGGCGCTGCAGGGCGACGAAAAAGTTCTGGACGCCGGTTGCGGTCTGGGACTGATGTCGATTGGCGCGGCCAAGCGGCTCAAAACCGGAAAAGTTACCGCCATCGACACCTGGAGTCCGCAGGATCTTTCCGGCAATTCTGTAGAAGCCGCCCGGGAGAACGCCAAGGCGGAGGGCGTCGCCGAGCGCATCCGTTTTGAAGCGGGAAACCCCAGCAAATTGCTGTATCCCGGCGGGCAGTACGATGTGGTTGTTTCCGTCATGGCTTTGCACCGCCTGGACGACGACAACCAGCGCGAGCAGGCCCTCCGCGAAATGCTTCGGGTGCTGAGACCGGGCGGGCGCCTGCTGGTATTCGACACCACGGAAACCGGCTACTACGCAGGGGTCTTGCGCACCAGCGGAGCCCAGGATGTTCAGCTATCGCCGTGGACTTTTCTGTGGTGCCGGCCTGGGCGCGGCGTGAGCGCCCGCAAACCCTAGCCCAGGGCTAGACGCGGTCCCGGGCCAGGAAGTCCTGGATATGCGGGTGCGGGCTGTCTTCCAGATCCACAACGGGTCCGAAGTAAATGGCCTTCCCTTCGTGCAGCACCACGACCGCATCGGCGACTTTGCGCATGAGTTCGAGATCGTGGGTCACCACGACGCTGGTCAGGCGCAACTGGCGCTTCAGGCGCAACATCAGGTTCCCGATGTGATCGCTCATGATGGGATCGACCATGGTAGTGGGCTCGTCGTAGAGAACACATTCGGGCTGCGCGGCCAAGGCGCGCGCGATGGCGACGGCCCGGCGGTGGCCCGTGGACAGGTCGCCAGGATAGAGATCGCGGTATTCGAGCAGGTCCACCATGGAGAGCAACCCGTCGACGACGTCTTCCTTGTTGTGCTGAGTGTAGTCTTCACGCAGCTCCAGCGAAAACAGAATGTTCTCTCCCACGGACAGCGAATCGAACAGCGCCCCGGACTGGAACACCATGGTGACTTTCTTGCGGATGGCTCGGAGTTGGGCCTCGGTAAAGCCGGTAATGTCTTCATAAGAAACGGTGATCCGGCCGGCGTCGGGCTTGAGAAACCCCATGATGTGCCCCAGGCTCACCGACTTCCCCACCCCGCTGCGGCCGATGATGGCGAGGGTCTGGCCGGCGTCCACGTGAAAGTTGACGTCGACTAAAACCGGGTAGTCGAACGTCTTATAGACATGCTGGAATTCGATGTAGTGCTCGCTCAACGGCCCCCCCATTCCAGCGGCGCAGGGAGAGCTCTCAGTAACTGATGCATCTTAAATCGCTTACCATCAACCAGCCGGCGGACGGCGCACAGCGAGTCTCGCCCGCCCATCAGGACCCATCCGGCAGCGGCGCTCATGAGATGATGGTAACAAGCGTGCCGGTCTTTGCGACAACCCGCCCCCTTCACCGAAACAAAAAGGTGTATATTTGTTGTTTAGTACTATTTGCCATGCTCGCCGCCCCCCCCGCGCGCGGAACAGACCGGTTTGGAACGTCGGCTCTCCTGGAGCCCAACCCCAGCGCGGCTAAAGTGTCCCAGGTCAGGATCGACCGGCGCACCGGCAAATTGGTACGGGCCATTTCCGGCGGCGAGAAGCCGGTGACGGTCAAAATCGCGCCGCCTCCGGCGCACATTCAGCGACTGGTGGAGCAGAGCGCCCGCGCTCACAACGTGGACCCGTTATTGGTTCAGTCCGTCATGCAGGTGGAGAGCAATTACAACCACTATGCGGTCTCACCCAAGGGCGCCGAAGGCCTGATGCAATTGATGCCGCAAACGGCGCGTACGCTCGGCGTCAGCAACAGCTTCGACCCGGCCCAGAACATCGAAGCGGGCGTAAAATATCTACAGTACCTGCGCGGCATTTATTCCGACGACCGGTTGGCGATTGCAGCGTACAATGCCGGTCCCAAGGCGGTTGAGAAATACAAGTGGATTCCGCCCTATGCGGAAACCCAGAACTATGTGAGCGCAGTGGGTAAGCGCTACCAGGCGGCAAAGCGGCAGGAAGCCGCCGCCCGAGCGACTGCGGAATCACCGGCGCCCGTGCCGGTAAGCGTATTGGAGTTACCTGGTCAGGAGCAGCATCCGAAGCTGGAGCAGCACCCAAGATTAGAACAGCTCATGGACGAACATGGCAGATTGGTTCTCAGAACCGCGCCCCATTAACGGGGCTACCTACCTTCGCGTCACGCGCCCGCCGTGGTTGGCCACGAGGGTGCTGGCCGCGAGCGTGCTGCTGATGGCGGGATTGCGCCTGTCCGCCGCATCGCCGGATCCCGGCAAAGTTACCTCGGTCCGCTTCTGGTCGCTCGGCGACATGACGCGGGTCGCGGTGGAAGTTTCTTCGGATTTCACCTTCAAATCCCAGCACCTGTCCGCGCCCGAGCGGTTGTTCTTTGACATCCGCGGAGCCAAGCCGGAAATGGTCCGCAAGGGCGTTCATGTGATTCCGGTGGGAGACGCGCTGTTGACGCAGATCCGCGTGGCGGAAACGCAGCCGGACGTGACGCGCGTGGTATTGGATCTCGCGCAGGCCGCGGCAGTGACCACCTCTCAGCTATCCAATCCCAATCGCCTGATGATCGAGCTTCGATCGACGGAGCGGCCGGCTCCGCCCTCGGCGCCGAGCGTGACCGGGGGCAAGGATCTGACGGTTCCGGCGCCCACTGTTGTATTGCCCGCCTTGGCGGTGGCCACCAAGCCCGCACCTGCTCCCGCGGTTTCCCTGCCGCCTCCGCCCGTAATCGCTCCGCCTGTGGAAACCCCGGCGGCGAAAGTGAGCGCGCCGGTTCCGGCGGCGCGCGAAGAGGCTGCTCCCGTGGCTACGGCTGCCCGCAGAGGCGACCGCTCTTTGACGCGCGCCCTGGGCTTGAAACTCGGCCGGGTGGTTCTCGATGCCGGCCATGGCGGCAATGACGTGGGGACGCACGGACCCTCGGGATATCTGGAGAAAGATCTGACGCTCGACGTAACCCAGCGTCTGGGGGCGTTGCTCGAAGAGCGCCTGGGCAGCGAAGTGGTCCATACGCGGTCCGGCGATACGTACGTGGGCCTCGAAGAGCGGACCAAGATCGCCAACGATCGTCAGGCCGACCTGTTCCTGTCGATACACGCCAATTCGTCACCCTACCGCAGCGCCGCCGGCGTCGAAACCTACATCCTTAATTTCACGACTTCCAAGACCGCGCTGGAACTCGCCGCCAGAGAGAACGCGACTTCGCAGCGCTCGATTCATGAGCTGCACGAATTGGTGGAGAAGATCGCCCTGAAGGATAAGGTTGAGGAATCGACGCAATTCGCCTTGAAGCTGCAAACCTCGCTCTCGGCGATCTCCACGCGCAGCAATGACGCGGCCAAGAATCGCGGAGTAAAAAAAGCTCCCTTCGTGGTGTTGATCGGAGCGGCCATGCCCAGCGTGCTGGCGGAAATCGGATTCCTCACCAATGCGACCGACGAGGCGCTCCTGCGCAAACCGGAACATCGCCAGAAGATCGCCGAGGCGCTCTACAAGGGCATCGAGGCCTACGTTGAGACACTCAGCCGCGTCACGACCGCCGGCAAGAACTAGGCGTCACTTCCTTCCCGGCAGCACAATTTTCACCAGCTTCGCAAACCGGCTTCCCCAGCGGTACGACCGCGAGTGAAGAATATTGGACAGCGTTTCAGAGAATTCCATCTCGCGGTGGTACAGGAACTTGATGTACTGATCGCGGCGGGCGAAGAGCGTCTGCAACTCGCGGACGTCGCCTTCCCCGACCGTGTAGCCCGCCTGAATGCGGCTCGGCAGCGGGCGCTGGTAATAAAACGTCGCATGCGAGGGAGCCGCGCCTCGGGTTGGCGCTTCCCTGGTGTAGAAGTACACAGCCAGCGAGCGGCGGGACAGGTTCGGATCCGGCGGCTGAATCTCGCGGAAGCCGTGCCAGGATACTTCCGAGCTTTCGAAAATCACGGCGGGATTGGCCAGCGGGACGACCGCTTTACAGTCCGGCTCGAAGGGATCGCGCAACAGTTCCAGGCAGCCGCCCCAGGATTCCTCCCACGCGGGATTCAGGAACAGAATCAGATTCAGGCGCCGGTGCGTTTGCGTGCGCGGATGATAGTTGAAGTCGACGTGCGTGTCCAGCTCCTGGCCTGCCATTGTCGCTAGTATGTGATCTATCCGGTTGAATTCACACATGAACTGTCCGCTTTGAAAAAGCGGCGGGGGAAGCTAGGGGGTGGACACCCCTCAGCAATACTCCGCGGCGGAAACGGAGCGGATGATGAAACTGCAAGACGTATTACTG